>NZ_JAOTJD010000080.1:0-4212 GCF_042714595.1 Phenylobacterium ferrooxidans
CCCCGCAGCGCCCAACCCGGGAGACGACTGACGGCTTGGTGCTGGCGCCGACATGCGGATCACCACAGCCAGACCCCCGACAACCTCAGCGCCTTGGGCGCCCGCTCGCGGAACCTATGAGTCGCAGCTTTTTGTCAGGCTCGGGGGGGCCTGCACGACCGCTATTCCAGGTGGCCTGCTATCAGCGGAGTGACTTCGGAGGCATGGGTTATGGCGAAGTCGTGGGCGCCGCCAGCGATAATGCGCAAACTGGCATTCGGCAGCACTTCCAGGAGCCGGTTACCTACTGGCAACGGGCTCACCACGTCCCGATCCCCCCAGAGAAGAAGGGTGGGGGCGGTTATCAGATGCAGTCGCGAAGAAAGATCTTCGCGAATTTGGGTGATCCAGGGTGCCGCATTCGGAAATTGCAGGCGGTATGTTTCGCGCCATTCACCGCCGCCGAGGGCCTCCACGGGCAATCCCGCCGAGGTCCCGGCCAGCACCAGACGTCGCACCAGCCCTGGCTCAGCCAGTGCGACCTTGATCGCGATCAGGCCGCCCATTGATTGAGCGATGAGGTCCACAGGACCCTGCATTTCCTCCAGAACCATCGCAACGACATCGTCCAAGCTGCTGACGCCGTTGCGAGGTGGCTCGTCGCCAAGACCAGGCCAAGCAAAGAAGTGACGCTCACGTCCCGGCAGCAAGCCCACGGCTGCGGGTTGCCAAAAATCAGCGCGCGCTCCCGCGCCAGGTAGAAAGAGCAGCTTCGCCATGGAGGTGAAGATCGCAGCTGGCTCTCACGTCCGCAATGCATCGAACGCTGCCTTGGGCTGCAGACAAGCCTAGGCTGGCCCAACGACATGTGACCGGCGATCTGCGGCGGCCCGAAGGCCGGCGCAGGCGGGCGTTTAGGCCCGCGCTCGGATGACGACATGGCGCACGCCCTTGTCGCCGGCCTTCTGTCCGAGATTGAGAGCCGGTCCAAAGGGTTGCAGACCCGCACCGCGCTCGGCGTTCAGAGTATTGGCCAGAGTCAGGACGCAGACCGGATCTAGTTCGAGCATCTCATCGTTGGCCCGGAACGGGGCGGCCCGTCCGTGACGGTCAAAATCGGCCTTGGCCAGGACCAGGGTCACGTTCTTGGACTTCGCCCACTTGTTCGCCAGCTTCTCGGCGCCCTTGGCGCCGGTCGTGGCCAGAGCCATTTCCGGCCACTGCTCGCGAGCCCAATTGAGAGCATCGAAGATGCGGCCCGCGTCCTCTGCGGTGTCCGCGAGCGGCGATCCACGGAATGCGATGATGGTCGCCCCGGGGTCGGCGGCGGAGTGCTTTCGAGCCTTGGCTGAGCGGATGACATCCCGGGCCTCGATCTGTGCGGCGGTTGTCCTTGAAGCTCTGACGTTGCCCTTCCAGGGGCTCCAGACCTCACCGGTCGCCGTCGTATAACTGGCCGCCGCGGCGTCTCGGACGAATTCGAGGGCCATGGTGGCGACATCGGCGGCGCGGGCCTTGCGAGTGGCGGTCTGGAGTTCGGTATCGGCGATCTCCGAGCCGTCGAAATCCCGGGTCAGTCGGTTGAGGTCATCCCTGGCGCGGTCGGCTTCCCGTTCGATCCGTTGCGCCGCCGAATGGAAGGCCCCGATCAGGCTCTCCGAAGCGATTGCCTGGAAATCCTCCAAGGCCGTGTCGATGAAGACATCGAGCACCTCGTTCATCAGTGCGTGGCCGAGTTGGATAAGCGCCTCTTCGTGAGGATGGGGGCGGGGGTCGTCGAGGGTTAGGGCCTGGGCCTCGAAGTGGGTCATCTGGCCGGTCAGGGGAGCGTGTGAAGAAAACTGCATTGCGAGACATCCTTTCGGAGTGGGGTGTGGAGCCTGTCGGCTCGACGACCGTCTCGCGCCGACGGCCCGAGGCCCCCCACAAGGGCTTTGAGCGCAGCGTCCCTTGTGGGGGGCCTCGGACGGTGGCGAGGTCTCAAGAGCCAAAGGGCTGCAGACCGCCACGCAACTGTGTCTCGTGTGGATTTCGCGCACGTCGGGCAGGCCAAGGTGTCCACGGAGGGCCAGAAATGTCCCGTGTCGAAAGACCCCGGACCCCCAGGCGCTGGCGCGCCGTCCTCACCGGCCCCTATGGGGCGGGGGGCATGGCCGCATTGATGCGGCCCTCAAGCTCCAGGCAATGGGCCATCAGCTGATCGAAGGGTTCGGCGTCATCGAACAGCAGACCGTCAGCGACCATGGCCTCATAGTCTGCCCCGAGGACGGCGCGGGCTTCGCCGTCCGGCGCCAGATGGAGCGCGCCATGCACGGCCGCCTGATAGTCGATGACCGCCTTGCCCGCGTCCTTTTCGACGAAGAACATGGCCTTGTGATCGGCGACCGCCTGGGCCAGCGCCTGGTCGGCGATGGCAGCTTGCGCAAAACCCGCATCATCGAGCCGCGCCAGGTCATGCCAATGCCGAGCGAAACGGTCACCCCGCAGCCGGCCTTGGGCGCAGAAGACGTGGATGGCCGTCGCTTTCTCCCAGAAGGTGCGCTCAGCCCGCATCACCATTGGCCGCGCGGTCGGAAAGACCACGCCTTCGACAAGTCCGGCGGCGTCGCAGACGACGTCGTGCAGCGCGCTGGGTTCACCCGTGGACCGGGCGCCAAACTCCAGCATGACCGCCGGCGCGACGTAGCCGGAGCCGGTGGCCAGAGGTTCGTATTCGACAAAGACCTTCTCGCCTTCGAGCCGAAGCCGCGCGGGCGCCCCGTCGACCACAAGTCTGGCCTGGAGGGTCGGCAGGACGTGATCCTCCACCCATTGCGGGAGCCGATGGCCGACCGCCTTGGTCCAGCGCCGCTCCTCGCCGCGTGTCGCGGGCAGGGCGGCCCCGGTCTCTCCCACCA
Source organism: Phenylobacterium ferrooxidans (assembly GCF_042714595.1). NCBI lineage: Bacteria > Pseudomonadati > Pseudomonadota > Alphaproteobacteria > Caulobacterales > Caulobacteraceae > Phenylobacterium > Phenylobacterium ferrooxidans. The sequence continues at coordinate 2,877 of NZ_JAOTJD010000080.1, forward strand.
GGTCCGGCGCAAGCGCGCGGATGTCATAGGTAAGATCGACATCTTCGGAGAACCGCCGGATCACACCGTAGGCCTTCGAGAGCGACGTCCCGCCCTTGAAGACCAGATGCTCGCCAAGCGGCGAGGAAAACAGGGCGTCGAGCGCCCAGACGACCCAGATGTCCTTCTCGAGCAGGTGCGCCGGCCGCCCGGATGCGGATGCGGCGACTGCCAAGGCCTCGCGCCGCTCGTCGGCCGAAAGCTTGAGGAAGGCCTCAGACATGGGCGAACGACTGGCTCACCTGCTGCGCGAGCCAGGTCGGAAGCAGAGGTGCGGCCTTCGCCAGCGCCTGAAGATCCGAGGCGGGGAGCGTGCGCCGCAGGGTAAGCATCGCAGCCTCGGCCTTCGAGGGGCCAAGCCACGCCAGGACGCGCAGGATCTCACCCGCGGGCCGCCCGGCCAGCACGAGTTGCCAGGCCGGCGCGTGCCGCATTTCGACCGATTGGCGGCCCAGCCGCAGCTTCCGGCTCGGACCCGAGGTCAGATAGACGCTGCGCACGGGCACTTGCGAGGTCAGGCCCAGGGCATTGGCCGCCGCTGCGCCGTGAGAAGCGACCGTTTCGCCGCGCAGCTCGGCCAGGCCCGCCACGACCTTTTCCGTGGTGGGCGCGCGAGCCCCAAAGCGGCTCTCAACGGGCCGGACATAGAGGCCCCTGCCGGCGCGCAGCAGTTTACCCCGCCGCGCGAGCCGCGACAGAGCCTGGTCGACAGCCGCGCGCTGGCCCAGGTGCAACAATCCCTTGGCGGTCAGCAACGCGCCCTCCGGCACGGTGCGGCTGTGTTCGAGAATCTCTTCCGTCAATCGTTGCATGGGTCACCTGACTGTCAGAATAAATAGGACCACTTCTGACAGTTAGCAACCCGCGGGTTAGGGAACGGTTTCCACGGCTGACCGACCTCACGCCGCCAGGGATGTGGCGGCCACATCCACGCGGCTGAAGGCTTCCAAGTGGTCGACCGCCCGCTGCGCGTGGCCTGAAGCCTCCAGCAACGCCGCCGGCCGCTCCTTCAGGATCGACGCCCAGTGGGCCAGATAGGCCGCATGGCCATCCAAAAGCTGAGGGCGCAGGCCGATCCGCAAGCCCAACGCCGCCGCCCCGATCTCGGCCACCAGCTCCTCGAAGGCATAGGCCTCGTCGCCGAACCTGGCCCCAAAATCCCGGTTCAGCCGGTGCGGCGCTCCAGTCCAATGGATGTTATGCCGAGGTCGGCATAACACCCATAATGCCGGGGTCCAGATTATGCCGCATGGCCGGGACCAGCGGTTGGCGCGCAGCCTTCCAGCCACGCGCCGGT
>NZ_JAOTJD010000081.1:0-3457 GCF_042714595.1 Phenylobacterium ferrooxidans
TCATCGACGGCCCCAAGGCTGCTGCGTCGATGCTAGATTCTAAGCTGCTTCGCCGTTTTTACACAGCCTGGACCCGTTGCTGACATTGGAGTTCTGCGGGGCTGACACCTCGCCAGTTCCGGGCCTGGGCCAATCGGAAGTGAGCGGCCGCGACCGCTGCGACGCGAAGCTGCGCCTGGGAGGATGCGGCTCCAGCGAACTGAGTTGTCATCGCTCTGCTAGAAGTCGAGCTTTCCCAGCATCCCGGTCACTCGAGCGCGCGTCGGTAGGTCGCGAAATGGAAAGGCGCGAAGGAAGTCGGCCTTATCGAGGTGAGCGGCGCGGGCGCGAACCGAGTCGGCCCAGGCACGGGCCTTCCCTGCATTGCCGTTGAGGCCATGGGCGGTCGCCGCGATCATCTCAATCAGCGCATGGGCACCGGGCGCTTTCGCCGCACGCTCGGCCCAGAGCGCCGCCTGCGCCGTGTCTTCGAGGACTAGATAGGACATCGCCCGCACCCCCAACATGCCATAGACCAGCGGATCCAGCGGGCTGAGGACCAGCGCCGTGTCGATATTGAGCTGGCTAGCCTCAGCGCTGCCCAGCAAGGCCTCGGCCCAGCCCCTGGAGTAGCGGGCCTGCGCATAGTTGGGATTGAGGGCGTTGGCCCGCTCCAGCCAGGGCAGGCTAGCCTCCAGATCATCATTCAACCACTGCGCCCGTCCCATGGTGAAGTGACCGAAGGGATCCAGCGGATCCCGCTCCAGGCATTGGGACGCGAAACGCTGCGCGAGCATCACGGAGGCGGGGTCATCGGAATATCGCAGGAACGCGTTCTGGAAGTGGGTGAAGGACAGCCCCGCATAGGCCCTTGCAAAGCCTGGCTCCATGGCCGCGGCGCGTTCGAACAGACCCGTCGCGATATCGTTGTCCGCCTTGTTGAAGCGGTACATGTGGTGCAGGCCCAGGTGATAGGCCGACCAGGCGTCGAGGTTTTCCGCCGACTTCGACAGCGCTCGCCGCGCCTCATTGAAGGGAATCCGCACTTCCACGGCGCTGGTCACCGCGGCGATAATCTGGTTGCGGACCTCGTGGATGGTGCTCACGTCAGCCCGGAACCTTTCACTCCAAACGACGCCGCTGGTCTGGGTGTCGCCGAGTTCCACCGAAACCGACAGGACCGGGCCCGACATCTCGATTACGCCAGACAGACAGTACCGCACGTTCAGCATCTGGCGCACGGCTTCGAGGCTCGTGTCCGAACCTCTGAACTGGAAGGATGAGCCACGCGCAATCACCAGCAACCAGTGCAGCCGCGACAGCTCCGTGATTAGGTCCTGCGGCAGGGCGTCGGCGATCGGGAACTCCGGCTGTGCGGTGCCGACCATCCGAAAAGGCAGCACCGCAATACTGGGTCGCGGCGGCAGAGGACCCTCACCCGGGACGGTTTCCTGCGGCGGGGCGAAAGAGACGGTCAACGGCTGGACGACCTCGGCCACGAAGCGGAAGCCAATCCCGTGCGCCGTACGGATCAGGGCCTGCGCCCGGCCATTGTCGCCGATCACCTGCCGGGCCGACTTGACCCGGCTCGAGATCGCCGAGTCCGAAACGATCCGACCCTTCCAGATCAGTGCGACAATCTCGTCCTTGGTCACCACGCGACTGCGGTTCTCGATAAGCAATCTCAGCAGAGCAAAGACCTGGGGCTCAACCGCCAGGGCCACGCCGTCCGCGCGCAGCTCAACCCGGTCGATATCCAACTCGAAATGGGCAAACTGAAAGATCATCGCGCGCGACCATAGCGAAAATCTCCGGTCGATCTCCACACGATCTCCAGACCGTCTTCAAGCCCCCGCGCCGGATACCAATTAGGTCTGCGGTCAGGCCTCGGGCCATTCCCGAGCTCGCTACAGATCGGAAGACACGTGATGACCAAGACCCCGACGTCCGGCGTCCGCATCGCTCTGGCGATTTCCGCCGTTTCCCTTGCTGCCTCCAGTGCAAACGTCCACGCCGCCCCGGCTGCGAAACCCGTCACCGCCACGGTAAACTCGGCGCTAAAGTGGGGGTCCTGCCCACAGATTTTCCCGGCGGGATGCCAGATCGCCGTCCTGAACGGCGACCCGGCCAAGCCTAACGCCGACATCTTCCTGCGCGTGCCGGGCGGCTACACGATTCCCCCCCATTCCCACACGTCGCCCGAGCGCATCGTTCTCGTCGAGGGCCAGCTCACGATTCGCTACCAGGGCAGCCCCGCAGAGGACTTGACCCCGGGCGAGTACGCTTACGGTCCGGCCGGGCTGCCTCACGTGGCCACCTGCAAGGGAGCCGGGCCTTGCACGTTGTTCATCGCCTTCGAGAGTGCTGTGGATGCAATAGCTTTTACAGGGTCGCTCAAGTGAATCCTAACAAAGCGCTCTGGCAAAAGGGCGACTTCACGCGGATTGCCCGCGGCATGCGCGCCAGCGGTGAGGCGTTGGTACGTGAACTGCGCGTCACACCCGGGCTCAGGGTTCTCGATCTCGGATGCGGCGACGGCACCACAGCGCTCCCGGCGGCAAGACTGGGCGCCGACGTGCTGGGCGTCGATATCGCAGCCAATCTCGTCGCGGCCGGAAACCTGCGCGCCCGCGCCGAAGGCCTCGCCAATTGTCGGTTTCAGGAGGGCGACGCTTCTGATCTGCAGGGCCTCGCCGATGACGCCTTTGACCTGGTGGTCAGCATCTTCGGCGCCATGTTCGCGCCGCGGCCCGATGCCGTCGCGCGCGAAATGGTCCGGGTCACCCGGCCGGGCGGGCGGATCGTCATGGGCAACTGGATTCCTAACGACCCGACTCTGGTCGCCCAGATCCTGAAGATCAGCGCGGCCTATTCTCCGCCACCCGCGGCGGGCTTCGTCAGTCCCATGACCTGGGGTCTGGAAGACATGGTAATCGCACGATTTGCCGGAGCCGGCGTTCCAAATGATCAGATCAGCTTTGCCCGAAGCACCTATGTCTTCGAGCATCCTGGCGCGCCGTCCGGGTTGCTGGATGACTTCTCGACGTACTACGGCCCTACGATGAACGCCTTCGCCGCGGCGGAGGCGGAAGGACGCGCGCACGCGCTTCGCCAGGAACTGGACGACCTGTTCCAGGCTCAGAATCTCAGCGGCGAGCCTGACCGCACACAGATTCCCGCCACCTTTCTGAAGGTGACCATCTCAGTCTGAGTGATACCCAACATGGGTGAAACCAGGTTTGGTCGGTAACCTGCGGCATACGACCGCTTCCCCCCATCTGAGACGTTCACAACGTCCGCTTGGCGGACCGAGGTCGTCCGCCAAGCGGTACGCCGGTACAGTCAGATTTGGGACGTTGGCAGACGTTCCGGGCAGCAGACATTCGGAACGGGAGAGTTGAGTCCAGGCTGTGTAAAAACGGCGAAGCAGCTTAGAATCTAGCATCGACGCAGCAGCCTTGGGGCCGTCGATGAAGCG
>NZ_JAOTJD010000082.1:0-3385 GCF_042714595.1 Phenylobacterium ferrooxidans
CGGGGTCGAGAGCGGCAGTTCGCCAAATCGTTGGCGAACTGCATAGCCGGGCTTAAGTAGCCCGGCTCGCTCTCGACCCCGCAAGGGGAGAAGGAAAGCAGCTACCCCAACGCCGTCTCGGCGATCGACTTGGCGGTGGGGTAGTCGGCCTTGCCGTTGCTGGCGCGCAGGATTTCAGTGGTGGCGACGATCCGCTTGGGAGTCTTGTAGCCGGCGAGCGCCATGCGGACGTGGGCCCGCAGCAGGTCCTCGTCCAGGCTGGCGCCCTCCGACAGGCGGATGACACCGGTGACCGACTGGCCCCACTTCTCGTCGGGCAGGCCGATGACCAGGGCGTCCTCGACAGAGGGGTGGGTTTTCAGGGCCTCCTCGACCTCCTCGGGGAAGACCTTCTCGCCGGCGGTGTTGATGCAGGCGCTGCCGCGGCCCAGCAGGGTCAGGGTCCCGTCGGCCTCCACCAGGCACCAGTCGCCGGGGATGGAGTAGCGCTCACCCTTGATGGTCCGGAAGGTGCGCGCCGTCTTCTCCTCGTCCTTGTAGTAGCCGAGCGGGTTTGGCCCCTTGATGGCGATCATGCCCGACACGCCCGAGCCAGGCTCCACCGGCTCGTCGTTCTCGTCGAACACCTTGCAGCGCTCCCCCAGCATGAACTTGGCGGTGGGGGCCTCGCCGCCCTTCATCATCACCGATGCGCCCATGCCCAGCGCCTCGGAGGAGGAGAAGGCGTCGCTGAGCATGGCGCCGGGCATGTGCTCCAGCAGGCCCTGCTTGACCTCCAGGCTCCACATCACCCCGGAGGACACGACCACCGCGACGCTGGAGAGGTCGTACTTGCCGGGGTTGGCGTTGAGGGTGTTGAGCAGGGGCTTGGCGAAGCTGTCGCCCACCAGGACCAGGGACTGGGGCTTGTGGCGGTCGATGGTCTCCAGCAGCTCGACGGGATCGAAGGTCTGTCCTTCCAGGGTTACGACGCAGCCGCCCGACATCATGGCGCCCATCGAGGTAAGCAGGCCGGTGCCGTGCATCAGGGGCGGGGCCGGCAGGATACGGCCGCCCGGGCCGGCGGCGCGGGTCGCGGCGGCCAGTTCCTCGAGGGTTTCCGGGACCGGGCCCATCGCGCGGGCGGGCGCCAGCGTGATCTCGCGCAGGTCATGGTGGGTCCACATCACGCCCTTGGGCATGCCAGTGGTGCCGCCGGTGTAGATGAAGAACTGGTCGTCGCCCGAGCGCTGGATGTCGAGGGGGCCGCCATTGCCCTCGGCGGCCAGGGTGTCGAAGGCCTCGGCGAAGGGGGCGGTGGTTTCACCGACCTCGATCCAGGTCTTCACGCCCGGCAGGCGCGGGCGGATCTCGGCGACGGCGTCACGGAATTCCGACGAATAGACCACGGTCTGGGCGTCGGAATTGTCGAAGATGTACCAGACCTCCTGGGGCGTGTAGCGGTAGTTGACGTTGACGTGGGTCAGGCGCGCCTTCCAGCCGGCGGCGACGGTCAGCAGGTATTCCGGCCGGTTGCGCATGTAGATGGCGATCTTGTCGCCGGGCTGGGAGCCACGGGCGATCAGGCCCCGGGCCAGGCTGTTGGTGATCTGGTTGGCCTGGCCCCAGTTGATCACGCGCTCGCCATGGATGAAGGCCGGCGCCTCAGGCGGAACCGCCCCGCCCACCGCGTCCAGGATGTCTCCGAAATTCCAGGCCATCGTCTCTCTCCCTTGTCGCTCCGTCGCTCATGGCGCCGGATGTCGAATTTTGATCAGTCGCCGGATCAGGCGTTGAAGTTGAGCTTCAGGCCCGGCCGGGGCCAGCGGGCCTTGAACAGCTTGCCGGTGGCCGAGCAGGTCACCCAGGCGTCGCGCATGTCGTCGCCGCCAAAGCAGATGTTGGTCACGATCAGGTCGGGGAAGGCGAAGTGCTCGTAGGACCCCTCCGGATCGATGGCGGTGATCCCGCCATTGATGATGGTGGCGACGCAGACCTTGCCCGAGGCCTCGACCGCCAGGCTGTCGAACAGCTGGTATCCTGGCATGTTGGCCACCACCCGCCCGGGCGCGAAGCCCGCGGGCGGACCCAGCACGCCCACCTCGGCGACGTCGAAGGCCCAGAGCCGGCCGAGGTTGGTGTCGGCCAGGTAGACCACCTTCTCATCGGGCGAGAGGCCCACGCCATTGGGAGAGATCAGGTGGTCGCGCTGGCGGCTGATGTGGCTGCCGTCGGTCTTGGCGTAGTAGAGCGCGCCGAACTTGCGGCCGTCGGGCGTGGAACAGCCGTGGTCGGAGAACCAGAAGCCGCCCTGCTTGTCGAAGACGAGGTCGTTGGGGCCCACCAGCCGCTTGCCGTCGCAGGCGTCGTAGAGGGTGGTCAGCTTGCCGGTGGCCAGGTCAAACCGCTGGATCATGCCGCCGGTGTGGCTGGCGGGCGTGGGGCCGGGGATGGTCAGGCCGCCATTGTCCAGCCACTCGAAGGACCCGCCGTTGTTGGTGATGTAGATGGCGCCGTCCGGGCCGATGGCCGCCCCGTTGGGGCCGCCGCCGGTCTCCACCACCGTGGTCCTGGTTCCGTCCGGGGTGACGCGGGTCAGGCGCTGGGCCTTGATCTCGGTGAGGATCACCGAGCCGTCGTTCATGGCGATGGGGCCCTCGGGAAACTCGAAACCCTCAGCCACCAGCTGCATGTCCATGTTCGTCTCCCCACGATTTTCTGCCACTATGGGTCGGTTCCCCGGCGTGAGGCCAGCCCCCAAACTCAGCGCCGCTCGAGCACCCGGATCGTGAAGGGATACTCGTCGTCCTCGCCGGCCGGATGGTCCTGGGCGCTGACTTCCTTCCACTGGCTTTCGTCGAAGCCCTTGAGGACGACGTCGCCCTCGACGTCGGCATGGACCTCGGTGAGGTAGATGCGGCGCGCCCGGGGCAGGACCAGTTCGAACAGGGAGGCGCCGCCGATGACGCAGAACTCCTCCTGGCCGTCCTCCTCGGCCTGCTCGCGGGCGATGGACAGCGCCTCGCTCAGTTCCTCGCAGACCAGGCCCCCCTTGGCCTCGAAGGAGCCGTCGCGGGAGACCACGATGTTGGTGCGGCCGGGCAGGGGCGCCTTGGGCAGACTCTGCCAGGTCTTCCGGCCCATGATCACCGGCTTGCCCATGGTGACGGCGCGGAAATTGGCCAGGTCGGTCTTCAGCCGCCAGGGCATCTCGCCGCCCCGGCCGATGACGCCATTGGAGGCGCGCGCGATGGGGCCGGCGGTGAGGATGGGTGTCATGGGGAATTCATAACCTGACTCTCCCCCGCTCGTCCCGGCGAAGGCCAGGACCTGAGTTCTCAAACGAAGTGCAACACCCTGCATTGGCGGAGGTGTTGTCATGGGACGGCTCTACGAGCAGCTCAGT
>NZ_JAOTJD010000083.1:0-3332 GCF_042714595.1 Phenylobacterium ferrooxidans
GCTTTGAACTCAACGCCAACTATCAGGGCATCTCGGGTTCGCCCGGCGACTACGAAGGCAGCATCGCCTACGGCTACCGGGGCGATCGCGCCAACCTGCTACTGACCGCCGGCTATCGCCACCGGTCGGAAATGTCGGTCAGCGAACGTGACTGGGCGCTGCGCACCGGCCCCACCGGCTATCTTGAGAACCCGCTGGGCGGCTGGGCGGGCACCGGCAACCCGGGCCAGTACAACACCGCCACCTCCGCGGCGGCGGCCACGGCCGGCACCTTCGCGGGCTCGTTGCCGGACATCGGCTGCGCGGCCAATGGCGGTGCGCCCTACATCCTGACCACCACCATCGTCAGCCCCACCTCGTGCAACTTCCAGTACACGAGCTTCGACAACCTGATCGAAGACGAAGATCACTATCAGATCTACGGCAAGCTGAACGTCGACATCACCGACAACATCGAAGGCAATGTCGAGGTCCTCTACGCGTCCCACGACACGCCCAACCAAAGCTGGGCGATCACCGGTCCCAACCAGTTCCCGGCTCCCTTCGCTCCGTCCGGCGCCTCGGCCGGCGGCGGCGTCTCGCCGATCCCGGCCACGGGCACCAGCGAGCAGTCGCGCTTCTATATCCCCAACACCAACCCGGGCCTCGTCGCCCTGGTGAGCCAGATCGCCTCGGCGAACTGCGCGGGTCCGGTGCTGCCCTATGGTGTCGACGCCACCACCTGCGCCCAGGGCCTCGCCACGGCCCAAAGCCAAGCCGCCAACGCCGCCCTCTATGGCGTCGCCGGAAGCCAGACCGCCTGGCGTCCCGTGGGCTTCGCCGGCAATCCCTATACGAGCGACCGTCACAGCCACTACTCGTACAAGGTCGACACCCTTCGCATCGCCGGCGGGTTCAAGGGCAAGTTCGAGAATGGTATCGGCTGGGACTTCGGCCTGACCTATCAAGAGCAGGACTACAACTACAACCTGCAGGACACTTCGGTGAACCGCCTGCAGCTCGGCCTCCGCGGCTACGGCAGCCGAGCCGGCAACGCCGATCAGTGCACCGCGGCGGAAACGGCGAACTTCACCACCAACGCCGGTAACGCCGCCCTGGGCTGCTTCTACTTCAACCCCTTCACCAACGCGATCCAGCAGAGCACGTCGAACGTCGCTGCCAACCCCTACTATGTGGGCAGCTCCTCGACGATCGCCGGCCTGAACGACGCCGTCGCCAACCGCGCCGCCGTCTTCGACTGGATGGAAGACGAGCAGCGCAACGAGATCACCACCAAGCTGTTCGTCGCCGACATCGTGTTCAACGGTGAAACCGACTTCAAGCTCTGGGGCTCAGACAACATCTCCTGGGCCGCCGGCGGTCAGTTCCGCTACGACCGTCAAGTTCAGGATCCGGACGTGACGTACGACGCCAACGCCACGCCTTGCGTCGACAGCCCGCCCTACGGTGATGGCTCGCCCTACTGCCCCACCACGGCCAACGGTCCGTTCCTGTTCAACGCCAACCTGCGTCCCTACGACGTGGAGCGGAAGATCGGCGCGGGCTTCTTCGAAGTCCGGCTGCCGATTACCGACAGCCTCGAAGGCTCGGTCGCCGGCCGCTACGAGTACTACCAAGGCCAGGGTGAGACCTTCAATCCGAAGGCCGCCCTGCGTTGGCAAGCTCTGGACTGGTTCGCCCTGCGCGGGTCGGTCTCCACCACCTACCGGGCGCCTGCCGCCACCATCACCACGACGAACTTCGCGCGTGGCCTGACCAATGCGAGCGGCACCTACCGGGCCAACGACCTCTACGGCAACCCGAACCTGGATCCGGAGACGGCGCTCACCTACAGCGTCGGCGCCGTGGTCAAGATCGGCGGCTTCGACGCCACCGTGGATTACTGGAACTTCGACTTCGAAGACGCGCTCACCTCGGAAGCCACGGCGGATCTGATCCTGCTGATGTTCCCGGGCGGCGCCTCCGACCCCGGCACGCGTTGCGGTCAGGCGGCTTACGCTGCGGTCCAGGCTCGCTTCACCTTCGCCGGCGCCTGCAGCCGCGCGAACGTGCTGTCGTACCGGACCCAGTACATCAACGGCGGCAAGGTTAAGACCAACGGCGTCGACTTCCAGGCCAACCTGCAAGTCGGCGAACTGTTCGGTGGCGACCTGAGCACCGGCTTGGACGGCACCTACCTGCTGAACTACGACGAGGACCCCTATTCCATCGAGGGTCTCCCCGTCGCCGCGGGTACGGCGAAGCGTGCGGGCACCTACCGGGCCTCGATCTTCACGGGCTACAACCGCCTGCGGGCCAACGCCTATGTGAACTGGGCGATGGGCGGTCAGAACCTTCGCTGGCAGATCCGCCACGTGTCGTCCACCAACCAGGTGGAGGCGCTTCCGATCGCCATCGCCAACGCGGTGAAGTCCACGGCGAAGATCTCCGAGTACTGGCAGCACGACGTCACCTATCGCGCCGAACTGCCCTGGGACACGGCCCTGACCCTCTCGGTCATGAACGTTCTGGACGCCGAGCCGCCGTTCGCCATCGGCACCCAGTACAACTACGATCCGGGCAGCGGAAACCCGCTCGGCCGCGTCTACACTATCGGCATCAAGAAGCGCTTCTAGGATACCGACCGGGCCAAGAGCCCAGCGGACTACACCTCGCGCCGCCCCCTCACCGGGGCGGCGTTTTCTTTTCAGGAACAGCCGCCCCAGCCGGCCAGGTTGACGTAGCGTCCGGTGTCAGACCGGCTAAAGCACAGCTTAGAAAAACATCGTTCTCAGTCCGCGTCTTTCTTGCAACACCCCGTTCGGCGAATTGCTGCGCTGCACCATGACTAGCTGCGCCAGATCTCCAAAGGGGCTGGTACGCCCGCACATGCAAAATAACGGCGCTCTGCAACATTCGCCGCCCCATATACCGTAAGGGAAACTGCCCGACGGCCCGAGCCGATCTCCGATCCGACGGTACGCAATCTATTGTCCTCAAAGACAAATCTTATTGGCGATCACCCTGAAGCCGACTGTGCGCTGCAGCACAGAACGCCGTTATGTTTCACTCCCGAGAAATTTCTGGCGCGATCTGAGCTCACGTCGGATGATCTTTTATTCGCAAGAGTCAGAAATTCGTCCGCTCAAAAGGGCGACTCTCGAGGGGGAAATTAAGTTGATCTTTAAAAGCAGTTATTTCTGCGGCGGCTCCGCGCTGACATTGGCGCTGGCGCTTGGATTGGCGGGAACCGCGTCCGCTCAGGACGCAACCGTCGTTGAAGAAGTGGTGGTCACCGGCTCGTTCATCGCCGGTACGCCTGAGGACGCGGCCCTGCCGGTCGACGTGATCGG
>NZ_JAOTJD010000084.1:0-3243 GCF_042714595.1 Phenylobacterium ferrooxidans
AGAGCGCTTCCAGGAACACGAGCAGCTTATCGTCCGGGCGATAGCGGCCCGGACTGGCGGCCGGCGCGGCGATGAGCGACAGGGCTTTCTCCTTCATCCGCATGTCGGCGTGGAGGTAGATCTGCGTCGTCTCGACCGACTCGTGTCCCAGCCAGAGGGCGATCACCGACTGATCGACGCCGTGCTGCAGCAGCTCCATCGCGGTGCTATGTCTGAGGGTGTGTGGGCTGACGCGCTTGCTGGCGAGCGAGGGGCGCGACGCCGATGCGGTGAGGGTGTGCCTGCGGACGAGGTGTTCGAGCGCGTCGCGGCTCAGCCTGTCGCCTCGCATCGTCGGGAAGAGCGGCTGATCGTCGCTGGCGCGACGTTCCCTCAGCCATGCCTCCAGCACCTTCACAGTGTCGCGGCGAAGCGGCGTGCAACGCTCCTTCCTGCCCTTGCCGTCGCACCGGACATGCGCTCCGGAGCCCACCACGATGTCCTTGCAGCCCAGGTTGATCAGCTCGGACGCGCGCAAGCCGGTCTGGAGCGCGACCAGCAGGATCGCGTGGTCCCTGCGCCCGATCCATGTCGATCGGTTGGGCGCGGCGAGCAGCGCGGTGATCTCCTCCCGATCGAGGAAGGTCACGGTCCGCTTGACGTAGCGCTTGCTCGGCATCGCCAGGATCCGCTGGCAGTGCAGCAGATAGGCCGGCTCGTTCATCGCGACATAGCGGAAGAAGGAGCGGATGGCGGCGAGCCGCGTGTTGCGGCTGCGCGCGGTGTTTCCTCTGGCCGTCTCGACGTGGAGCAGGAAGTCGGCGACCAAGTCGACGTCAAGATCCTCGATCCTGAGCCGGGTCGGCGCCTTGCCGCGCTGCTCGCTGGCGAAGCGCAGGAACAGCCGGAAGGTGTCGCGATACCCCGCGATCGTGTTCGCGCTGGCCTCCATTTGCGTGCAGAGACGGTCGGTGAAGAAGCACTGGAGCAGCGCCGGGAAGGTCGAGGCGGTCATAGGGACGCCTCCACGTCCGAAGGTCCGGTGATCCGCTGGGAAGCCAGTTCCAGGAGCTCGGGCGTCGCCTCGATGTACCAGTACGTATTCTCCGGACTGGCGTGGCCGAGGTAGGTCGTCAGCTTGATCATTTCGCGGGCCGGATCCTGGCCCTGGCGATACCAGCCGATGATGGTCCGCACGGCGAAGCTGTGACGAAGGTCGTGGATGCGGGGACCACGGCCATGACGCCCGTAGCGCTGCGGGGGCCGCAGGCCGAGGCGCTGGCTGACCAGTGCGAAGTTGTAGCGCGCACCGCAGTCGCTGACGCGGGCGCCCTGATCATTGACGAAGAACGGCTGCGGAGCGAAGGCGAGCAGCCGGTCTCGCTCGTTGGCATAGGCGCGCAGGCGTTGCGTGACGCTGCCGTCGATCGGCACGAGCCGGGACTTGCCCAGCTTACCCCGCCGGACCGTCAGCACGCCGACCTCCAGATCGACGTCGCCGGCGTCGAGGCCGAGCGCCTCGCTGATCCTGAGCCCGGTCACCGCGATCAGGCCGAAGAGCGTCGAGTAGGTCTGCCCGCGCAGGCCGTAGACCGAAGGCAGCTCGGCTGCGGCGTTGACGATGCTGGCGATCTCTTCGTCGCTGTAGATATAGGGCCGCGGGCGTCGAGCATGGGACGGGATCAGCCCGCGAGGCGGAGCCTCGTGCGCTGGATCGAGGCCGTGCAGCCACGCCCCGAACAGGCGCACGATGCCGAGGCGGGCCGCCCAGGTCTGGCGGCCGGCCTGGCCGAAGCTCGCCTGCCAACGCTGGAACAGGTCAGTGCTGACGTGCTCGGCGCCCTGGCTCTCGGCGAAGGCGATGAAGCGCCGCAGCACCCTGGCCGACGTGCGCAGATCGTAACCCAGGCTGCGTCGGATCGTCAGATAGCGGTCGAGCTCGTCGGTGAGGCGGGTCATTGCGTGCCTCCCGCGACCGGCCACGGCTGTGCGATCGAGCGCAGGCCCTCGATGTCGAGCTTGGCGTAGATCATGGTGGAGGCGCGCGACCGGTGGCGGAGCATGTCGCTCACCTCGGCCAGCGACGCGCCTTGGCGCACCAGGTTGGTCGCCAGGCTATGGCGCAGAACATGCGATCCCACATACCGGCAAGGTGGCGTCACCCCGGCCCGGGTGAACGCCTCCTGCAGGATAGTGTTGAGCACCTGTCCGTCTTTGAACGGACCATTCGGCGCCCGGGCCGTGACGAACAGCGCGCGAGACGTCGATACGCGATCCTGCTGGATATACTCGGATAGCGCTTCGCCGACGTCGGGCGGGATTGGCATGCGGTCGTGGTTCTGGCCCTTGCCGCGCACGATGAGCTCACCCGCCCGCCAGTCGATGTCGTCGAGCTGGATGGCGACCACTTCTGGCGCACGCAGGCCCAGGCGTGCGAGCAGGAGGAGCATCGCGTGATTGCGACGACCGAAGCGCGGGTCGGCCCGGACCTCCGCGAGGACCATCTCGACCTGCTCGGGCGTCAGATGGCGAGGCAGCCGGGCGTCATAGCGCTGGGCGATGCTCGGCACGCAGAGCGCCAGGTTGGTCACCGTGAGTCCGCTCTTGAACAGATATTGGAAGAAGCTGCGCAGGTGGGTCGGCGGTGTCTTGTCCCGGAACGGCGGCTTGCGGGTGGTCAGCCGCTGGAGGAAGGCGACGGTGTCGCCGGGCGTGATCGCGCCAAACTCGACCTCGGCCTCGCCGAAGCGGAAGCTCAGGAACCGGTCGGCGAAGCGCCAGCAATGGCCGATCGTTCGTTCGCTCAGCCCTCGCTGACGGCGCAGATAGTCTTCGTAGTCCCGCCGCAGGGTCGCGTGGGCAAGCTCTCTTGCCGTTGGCGGCGTCGGCGGCTTGGCCACACCGAGCGTCATGAGATATCCGGTGAAGCGCTTGACGATGAAGACGCCATACTGGAGTCGGTCACCACGCCAGTCCGTTCCCAGCACAAGCTCGACCGCGACGTCCGGCGTCAGCTCATTCAGCGCAACCCCATGCTCGACCATCAGCCCGAACAGTCGTTCGATCGCGCCAGCGTAGATGCGGATCGTCCCTCGATCGTAATTCAGTCCCGCCAGCTCGACGCGGTATTGCTCCAAGAGCCCGCCGAGCGGCTCCGCTGCCATCTGCCCTGTCGTTGAATTGATCATGTCCTCGCTCCTCTTCGTTGGAAGAAGTGAGGAATGGCGCACCAGTGACGTCTCGTCGCTCGGTGCCGAACGCTGG
>NZ_JAOTJD010000085.1:0-3014 GCF_042714595.1 Phenylobacterium ferrooxidans
GTCAGCGTCGTCTTGCCATGGTCAACGTGACCAATCGTGCCGATGTTGCAGTGCGGCTTATTGCGTTCGAACTTTTCCTTGGCCATGGGATCCTACGGGCGTTTGAGAGATGGAGCGGGTAGCGGGAATCGAACCCGCGTATTCAGCTTGGAAGGCTGCTGCACTACCATTGTGCTATACCCGCCGAGGTGGGTGCTCGTGACCGAGCCTCCATTATAGAGCGTCGCTCCGGCGCGTGGTGGGGGAAGTAGGACTCGAACCTACGAAGGCGTACGCCAGGGGATTTACAGTCCCCCCCCTTTGCCACTCGGGACATTCCCCCAGCGCGCTCGGAGCCTCACCGAAGGCCGAACAAAACCCTCCGCTGATCGGTGCGACCGGTGTTAAAGCCGGGCGCGAGCAGCGGAAAACCAGTCCGGTCCCCGATTTGGAGTGCGCCTTATAGTGTCGTCACACAGCGAACGCAACGCGCCCTGGAAGGGTTCTAAAAATGGGCAGCGCGGACGAGGTTCCGGACGGCGCGAGGTCGTGTCCGACGACTGGCTGTGGGGCTGGCACGCGGTCACCGCCGCCCTGGCCAATCCGGCCCGCGAACCGGCTGACCGGCTGCTGGCCACGGCCGACAGGGCCAGGGAGCTCACCGCCCGATTCGGCAGGAACCCGGCGCTGGAGATCGTCGAGACCGGTGTCATCAGCCACAACCTGCCCGGCGGCGCGGTCCACCAGGGCCTGGCCCTGCAGATCGCCATGCTGGATTCGGTCGCGCTGGAGGAATTCGATGCCAAGCCCGGCGCCGTCATCCTGATGCTCGATCAGGTGACCGACCCGCAGAACGTCGGCGCCATCCTGCGCTCAGCGGCGGCCTTCGGGGCCAGCGGCGTCATCCTGCAGGATCGGCATGCGCCCAAGCTGACCGGGGCCCTGGCCAAGGCCGCCGCCGGCGCCGTGGACCAGATTCCCACCTCGCATGTGGTGAACCTGTCGCGGGCGCTTGAGACCCTGGCAGACCTCGGCTGGCGGGCCGTGGGCCTGGACGGTTCGGCGCCTCAAACCCTGGAACAGGCTCTCGACGGCGCTCCGACCGTAC
Organism: Phenylobacterium ferrooxidans; assembly: GCF_042714595.1. Taxonomy (NCBI): domain Bacteria; kingdom Pseudomonadati; phylum Pseudomonadota; class Alphaproteobacteria; order Caulobacterales; family Caulobacteraceae; genus Phenylobacterium; species Phenylobacterium ferrooxidans. Next base: position 1,088 of record NZ_JAOTJD010000085.1, read on the forward strand.
TGGTGCTGGGTTCGGAGGGCGACGGCCTGCGCCGCCTCGTGGCCGAACATTGTGACGCCCTGGGCAAGATTCCCATGCCGGGCGGGTTCGAGAGCTTGAACGTGTCGGCCGCCGCCGCAGTGGCGCTCTATGAGGCAAGCCGTACTCGCGCCTGAGGTGAATCGGATACCCGTCACACGATTCAGGCTTTTGCTTTCTCCTCCAGAGCGTGATTTGTTGCGCAACTGTTAAGGTTTAGGACCAGTGTACGGTTCTGAATCTCGGCATGGGATGGGGGCCCCAATGGCGATTACGATTACCAAGTTGATGTTGCGTGGCGCGACCACGGCGGCGCTTCTGGCGCTCGCCGCCTGTAGCGGACCAAGTTCTCACGAGGTCGCCCCGCCACCGGACGCCTATACCCAGGCCCCGCCTCCCGAGCTGATGGGCGGCGCCCCCGGCGCACGCTATGACAGCAGCGGGCTGGCTGGCGGCCCCAGCGGGGGCCAAGCCGCCCAGGGCTCCGCCTATCGGGAACCGCCGCGCAACGTGAATCGCCTCGTCACCTACCGGCGCGCCGACGGCGTGCTCGTTACCGCCATGCGGCCGGTGCCGAATCCCGAAGACATGTCGGCCCGTGAACGCCGGCTGGTCTACGGCAACCGCTATGCGCCGAGGGCCTATGTCTCGGCCCCGCCACGCGTCCGCCGGCCTGCGTCCCAGGCCTATTACGCTCCGGCCAAGCCGGTCGCCCGGCCAGCCGTGGCCGCGGCCCGGCCGGCGGTCGTGGCCGCAAAGCCGCTTGCGCCCAAGCCGCTCGCTCCCGCCGCCAAGCCGGTGGTCGCCGCGGCGCCCAAGGTCATTGAACAGGCCAAGCCCGCGGCGGCGCCGAAGCCGGCGCCGGTCCTGGCCAAGACGCCCCAGCCCACCTTCCCGGCCACGGGCCTTCCGGCGCCCGCCGATCCCAAGCTCGCCAAGCTGCAGACCGCGGTCGGCGGCGAAGTGGCGTCGGGCTCCAAGCTCACCGTGCCGGACGCGGTCACCAAGGGCGAGGCCGGCCAGGTGAGCCTGGGCCTGCCGCAGACCCTGCTGGCGACCCTCCAGCGGGAGGCCGCCAAACTCGGTCTCACCAAGGCCGCCAAGAATGGTGAGGTGACCGCCACCCTCTCCGGGACCGGCTACGAAATCACCCCGAACGGTCCCCAGACCGCCAAGCTGAAGACCGGCGAGGCCGCCGCCTTCAACTGGCAGGTCAAGCCGGGCGCCGGCGAACGCGGTCCGCTGAAGGCCGACGTCGACGCGGGCCTGACCGGTGTGAAGCCGCCGATGACCTTCTCGCTGGCCAGCATCGAACAGGCGCTTGCCGCCGTGATGCCGCAGGCTCCGGCGAAGAAGCAGGGCTTCAGCTTCCAGGGCCTGCTCAGCAAGCTGACCATCCCAGGGATGAAGGACGTCTCGGTGCCTGGCGTGGGCAGCGTGCCCTCCAACAAGGTCGTGGCCGGGGCCCTGGTCCTCGCCGCGCTCGCCCTGTTGATCGCGCTTGCCCGCGGCGCCGGAGAGAGCCGTCGTCGCGCCGAGCGCCGCCGGAAGTTCCGCACCATGACTGACTACGGCGCGACCTCGCATCAAGAGCCGGACGACCAACACCACGGCGTCGCCGCGCCCCTGGCCGCCGCGGCGGCCGGAGCGGCGGCGGCCGGCGCGGTCGCCGCACATCACCACGACGAAAGCCATGGCGACAGCCACGGCCACGATGCGCACGGCGCCCATGACACCCATGCGGCGCACGACGACCACGCGGCGCATGACGCCCACGGGCACGCCGACAATCATGGCCACGACAGCCATGCGGCCGACGATCACGGCCACGGGGCGCACGACGACCACGCGGCGCATGACGCCCACGGGCACGCCGACAATCATGGCCACGACAGCCATGCGGCCGACG
>NZ_JAOTJD010000086.1:0-2512 GCF_042714595.1 Phenylobacterium ferrooxidans
AGACCAAAATCAAGCGGGCCGGATGGGATGACGCCTTCCTCTTCTCAATGCTCGGTCATATGCGATAGCCCTGCCCAGAAGGGGAGCATCTCGAGGATTCAGCTCTCCGCCCAGGCCTTGATGAGCTGGTGGGCGATGGCCATGGGCCCCGGCGCGAAGGTGTTGGGCAGCTTGCCGGCCAGCAGGGTGCGGGCCTCTTCCTTGGTGAACCAGCGGACCTCGGAGAGCTCGGTCTGGTCAGGGGCGGCGTCGTCGTCCTCCACCTGGGCGATCAGGCCGATCATCAGGGACGACGGATAGGGCCAGGGCTGGGTGGAGTGGTAGGTCACCGACGAGGTTTTCAGCCCCGCCTCCTCGTGCAGTTCGCGCGCGCAGGCCTCCTCGATGGTCTCGCCAGGCTCCAGGAACCCGGCCAGGGAGGAGAACATGCCGGCCGGCCAGATTTCCTGGCGGCCCAGCATGCAGCGCTCGCCATGGACGGCCAGCATGATCACCACCGGATCGGTGCGCGGGAAGTGTTCGGCCTTGCAGGCGGGGCAGGCGCGCTTCCAGCCGCCTTCGGCCACCAGGGACGGCTCGCCGCAGTTGGCGCAGTGCTTGTGACGGCGGCGCCATTCGAACATCTGCTTGGCCGTGGCCAGGATGGCGGCGTCGGTGTGGGGCAGGCGGGTGGCGAGCGCCCGCAGGTCTTCGAATCGTCCCAGACCCTGCAGCGGCCCGTCGCAGGGGTCTGCGCCCCCGTCCAGGTCGACGGCGAAGACCGCGGTCTCCTTCCAGAGGCCCATGAACAGCAGGGTTTCAGCCCCGCCGGCCAGCTCGGACACCATCCTGGCCGGCAGGTAGGCGATCTGGACCCCGCCCTCCTTGCTGTTCTCCACCAGGGGCTTGCCGTTCCAGAGGGCGATCCCGAGGGAGTCGTCGGATTTGAGCTGGGCGTTCAGCCAGTCATCGTCCTTCCTGCGCTCGCTGGCGCGGTTCAGGGGGTTTCCGGCGAAGGTGTTCTGGAAGGAAGAAAGAGCCATGAACGCTCTCTTAGCGTCGCCCAAGCTTGCGCGCGAGCCTCAAGCTCGCGATATAGGGGGTGGAGATCGGCGACGGGCGGACGCCTCGCCAACCCGGTCAGGTCCGGAAGGAAGCAGCCGCAACGAGTTTCGCTCCGGGTCGTCGTTCGGTCTCCACCCATCCTATCTCTACAAAGCGCCAACGGCGCGGGGCGCATGGCCGACGAAGATCTCTCGCCCGATCCAGAAACGCCCGAGCGTGATCCCAATACCGAGGACATGTTCGGCGCGCCGCCGCCCGCGCCGGTGACGCCTCCGCAAGAGACCTCGGCCGCCTACACCGTCATCGCCCGCAAGTACCGGCCCCGCACCTTCGACGACCTCTATGGCCAGGAAGCCATGGTGCGGACGCTGAAGAACGCCTTCTCCACCGGCCGGATCGCCCACGCCTTCATGCTGACCGGGGTGCGCGGGGTGGGCAAGACCACCACGGCCCGCTTGCTGGCGCGGGCGCTGAACTACGAGACCGACGCCATCCACGAGCCGACGCTGGATCTCCGCGACGAGGGCCGGCACTGCAAGGCGATCATCGAGGGGCGGCACATGGACGTGCTGGAGCTCGACGCCGCCAGCCGCACCAAGGTGGAGGACATGCGCGAGCTGCTGGACGGGGTGCGCTACGCCCCCGTCGAGGCGCGCTACAAGGTCTACATCATCGACGAAGTGCACATGCTCTCCACCTCGTCCTTCAACGCCCTGTTGAAGACCCTGGAAGAGCCCCCGCCGCATGTGAAGTTCATCTTCGCCACCACCGAGATCCGCAAGGTGCCGGTGACCATCCTGTCGCGCTGCCAGCGGTTCGACCTGCGCCGGGTCGAGCCCGACGTGATCGTCAAGAACCTGGAGATGATCACCGAGGCTGAAGGCGTCCGCGTCGACGCCGAGGGCCTGCTGCTGATCGCCCGCGCCGCAGAGGGCTCGGTGCGCGACGCCCAGTCGATGCTGGACCAGGCCATCGTCCAGGGAGAGCCCGGCCAGACGGTGCCGGCCACCCTGATCCGCGACATGCTGGGCCTGGCCGACCGGGCGCAGACCATCACCCTGTTCGAGCAGACCATGCGCGGCGAGCCCGGCCCCGCCATCGAGACCTTCCGGACCCTCTACGGCTACGGCGCCGACCCGGGCCAGGTGATGCTGGACCTGCTGGAGCACGCCCATTCCGCCTCGGTGGCCAAGGCCATCGGGGCCCACGCCCTGATCATGCCGCGCGAACAGGCCGGCCGGCTGGCGGCGATCGGCGCCGCGGTCTCGGCGGGCACCCTGTCGCGGATGTGGCAGATGCTGCTGCGGGCCTATGACGAGGTGCGTCGGTCTCCGGACCCGGCCGCGGCGGTGGACATGGCGCTGATCCGCCTGGCCTATGCCGCCGACCTGCCTGGGCCCGAGGAGGCGCTCAAGCGCATCCAGACCGGCGACCCGGTGGGCGGCGCGCCCGCGCCTTCCGGCGGCGG
>NZ_JAOTJD010000087.1:0-2320 GCF_042714595.1 Phenylobacterium ferrooxidans
TCAAGACCAAAATCAAGCGGGCCGGATGGGATGACGCCTTCCTCTTCTCAATGCTCGGTCATATGCGATAGCCCTGCGTAAACAGGGGAGGACGCCTTGCCCCGATCTACCCAGGGTCGCTGGCTGCAAGCCCTGCCTGTGGGGCGCCCTGTCGCACCCCTTGGAAGGTCTTCTTAACCCTCTCTGGTCACAGTGAATCGTCGCACTTGACGGCGAAACGCAAGAGATGACCGGGCCTTAGGGACGCACCCAAGCCCGGTTCGAAGGACAGAATGGGTCTCAGCCCCGACTCTCGCGCCCGGTTCAACCTCGAGCGGGCCTCCGTGCTCATCCTCGAGGAATCGAACATGGGCATGAGCATCCTGGTGCAGATTCTCACCGGCTTCGGCGCCAAGGTGCTGCACCGGGCCGAGAACGTGGAGGAAGCCCAGGCGCTCGTCGCCAAGGTCGAGCTGGACCTGGTGGTGACCGATGCGCTCGGTGCCGGCGGCGAAGGCTATGACTTCGTGAGCTGGCTGCGCCGCTCGCGCATCGAACCCAACTGCTACGCGCCGGTGCTGCTGACCGCGGGACATACCCCGGGCGGCGCCGTGCAGAAGGCCCGCGACTGCGGCGCCCACTTCGTGATGACCAAACCACTCACCCCCATCGCCGTGCTGGAGCGCGTGCTGTGGATCGCCCGCGAGGGCCGGCGGTTCGTGGAGTGCGACAGCTATATGGGGCCCGACCGGCGCTTCAAGAACGAGGGCGTGCCGGCCGGCCAGGTGGGACGGCGGCGCGACGACCTGGTCGGCGATGTCGGCGAGGCCAGCGAGCCCAACATGGAACAGGACAGCATCGACGGCATGCTGAAGACACGACGGGTGAACCTTTGAGCGCGGTAAAGATCCATGTTCCCGTGGTGCGGCTGGCCAAGCTGCTGCGCACGCCTGGCGGGCTTCCTGTCGCCGACGCGGTCAAGCGAGCCGGAGCGGGGCTGGAGAGCCTGCGCGCCGAGTGCCTGGACGAACTGCGGGTGACCCTGGACCAGGCTGAGCTGTGCGCGGGCCGCGCCAACGGCGAGTACGATCCCGCCGTCGCCGAGGAGCTCTACGCCATCGCCAGCGCCGCCATCGGTGTGCCCACGGCCTGTGGCCTGGCGCCCATCGACACCGCCCTGGTCAGCCTGGCCGACCTCACCGACTATCTGAAGACCCGCAAGACCTGGGACCCCAACGCCGTGGCCGTGCACCTGCGGGCCTTCCGCCTGCTGCTGCACACCGAGGCGGGCAAGGACAGCAACGGCACCAAGGCGATCCTCGAGGGCCTGCGCCGGGTCAGCCAGCGCTACGCCAAGCCCGAGGCTCCGAGCGCCGCGGCCGGCTAAGGTCTTTACGTGTCCGGCCCCAGGCGCTTCACTGGGGGCATGACCGAAAACAGTATCCGTGAACGCTCCCGCCGCACCCTGGAGAGCGCCCGCTCCAATTATCAGGCCGACCCCTCCCTCCCCAACACCGTCTGGTACGGCCGGGTGCTGGGGTTCCGCTATCAGATCGAAGAGGCGATCGCGGTGTTCAGCGAGGGCCTGGAGCGGTTCCCCGACTCCTTCGAACTCCTGCGCCAGCGGGGCCACCGCTATTTGTCGACCCGGCGCTTCGCCGAGGGTCTGGCCGACCTGGCCCGCGCCGCCGAGCTGCTTGAGGGCAAGCCGGAGTGGATCGAACCGGACGGCAAGGGCAACGAGCTGCCGGTGCCCCCCACCAGCATCCAGTTCAACACCTGGTATCACCTGGCCCTGGCCCATTACCTGCTGGGGGACTGGGACGCGGCCGAGGCCGCCTACCGCCGCTGCCTGGACTGGGTGCGGGAGGGTGATCATGACGGGCTGACGGCCTGCAACGACTGGCTCTACATGACCCTGCGCCGCCGGGGCGACGAGGCGGCCGCCGCCGAGGTGCTGGCCTCGATCCCGCACGATCTGCCCGACAAGGCCTTCGTCGAGGGCCCCTCCTATTATCGCCGCCTGCGGATGTACCGCGGCGAGTTCGAGCCGCAGGAGCTGCTGACCCCTGACCTCGGCTCCCAGGTGATCCACGACCTGGAGACCCTGTACGCCACCCAGGGCTACGGGGTGGGCAACTGGTATCTCTACAATGGCGAGACCGAGCGCGCGCGCGAGGTGTTCGAACAGATCCTGCAGGGCCGCAGCCGCTTCGCCTTCGGCTACATCGCCGCCGAACGCGACCTGCGCGAGATGACGGGCGGCTAGAGCATGATCGCTTGAGACGGAACCGCGCAGCGGTCCCGGCTCAGGCGTGAATCATGCTCTCGCTTATATCTG
>NZ_JAOTJD010000088.1:0-1746 GCF_042714595.1 Phenylobacterium ferrooxidans
GCCGAGGCCTTCTCCAGGGTGTTGCACTTCGAACGAGAATCCACATCCCGGCCTTCGCCGGGATGAGCGGGCTTGGGGCGAATAGGCAGGCCACACCCGCCCCCTACCCCTCCGCCAACAACCCCTCGACAAACCCGGGCAGCCAGATGTTCCGCCCCGGCTTCAGCCGCTCGGCCCGGTAGATGTGGATCAAATCCGAATAGGCCCGGTCGAAGTTCTTGTTCACGATCACGTAGTCATAGGCGCCCCAGTGGGCGATCTCGTCCTTGCCCAGTTCCAGGCGCTGGTGGATCACCGTCTCTGAGTCCTGCTGCCGCGCATGCAGCCGGCGCGAGAGGTCCTCCCAGGACGGCGGCAGGATGAACACCCGCACGCTGTCGTCCGGCGCGGCCTCGGCGATCTGCTTGGCGCCCTGCCAGTCGATGTCGAACAGCACGTCCTTGCCCTCGTCCAGGGCGGCCATCACCGCCCCCTTGGGGGTGCCATAGAGGTTGCCGTTCACCTCGGCCCATTCCAGGAAGTGGCCCTCGGAGATCAGGGTCTCGAACCGGGCGCGGTCGATGAAGAAGTACTCCCGCCCCTCCTCCTCGCCCGGCCGCGCGTCGCGGGTGGTGGCCGAGATCGACAGGGTCATGTCGCCGTGGTCGGCCACCAGGCGGCGTGACAGCGAGGTCTTGCCCGCCCCGGCCGGGCTCGACACCAGCAGCAGCAGGCCGCGGCGGGTGGTTTCCCAGGGTTTGGCGTGGTCGTCGGTCATCGCGGGCTATTCCACATTCTGCACCTGTTCGCGGAACTGCTCGATGGTCGCCTTCAACTCCAGGCCCACGGTGGTCAGGCCCGGCAGGGCCGACTTGGAGCACAGGGTGTTGGCCTCGCGCATGAATTCCTGGGTCAGGAAGTCCAGCCGCCGTCCGGCCGGGCCCTCGCCGGCCATCAGCGACCGCGCGGCGTCCACATGCCCGGCCAGCCGGTCGAGCTCCTCGCGCACATCGGCCTTTACGGCGAGCGCGGCGGCCTCCACCACGATGCGATCGGCGATGCCGGGGGTGTCGGGCGCCAGCTCATTCATCCGCCGCTCGAAGCGCTCCTTGATGGCGGCCGACTGCCCGGCGGCCTCGGTCTCCGCCTGGGTCACCAGGACCGCGACCCGGTCGATCTGGCCGGCCAGCACGACGGCCAGCGCCGCGCCCTCCTCCCGCCGGTTGGCCAGCAGGGCGTCGAGGGCGGCGTTCAGGCTGGCCGCCATGGCCGCCTCCACCGCCGCCAGGGTCTCGGGATCGTCGGCGGTCTCCCCGGCCTCGATCACGCCGCGCAAGGCCAGCAGGCCGTCCAGGCTCGGCGTCGTCGCCCGCCCATCGGCCACCAGCTGCGCGCCCACCGCCAGGTAGCGTTCGACCTGCTCCAGATTGATGGTGACCTTGCCGCCGGAATCGGTCCGCTTGCCGGTCACCCCGATGGTGACATTGCCCCGCTGGAAACGCGCCTGCGCCGCCTCACGGGCCGTCCGGTCCAGGGCGTCGAACCCGGGAATGCCGCGATAGCGGATCTCCAGGTTGCGCCCGTTCACCGAGCGCGCCTCCACCGACCAGCTCCAGTCGCCGCACGCCGCCTCCGCGCGGCCAAATCCCGTCATGCCGGAGAGGGGCATCAGGAACCTCCAACCCAGTATCCTTCTCCCCTTGCGGGAGAAGGTGGCCGGTCGGAGACCGGTCGGATGAGGGGTCACGCTCCGCGATCGGCAAAACG
>NZ_JAOTJD010000089.1:0-1696 GCF_042714595.1 Phenylobacterium ferrooxidans
GGGGTCTGGCTGTGGTGATCCGCATGTCGGCGCCAGCACCAAGCCGTCAGTCGTCTCCCGGGTTGGGCGCTGCGGGGCGAGCTCGTCCGCGATCAATCTCACGAACCTAGGACGGGACGGTCTGGGTCAAAGGCGACCTCGCCAGAGCGAGGCGAACCCCCGCGGACCCTCCGACCTTCGCTGCGCTGCAGGCCGGTTTCCACGGGGATTCGTCCTTTGGCCCCTCCCTTTCACCCGCCCTGGGCGGTCGCGAGATCGCGGGAACGAGCCCGCAGATCCAGCAGCGCAAGAGGGAGACGAAAGATGGTCAGCATGGGGATGGCTCAAGCGGTCTATCAACACGCCCACGACTTCTACGACACCGGCAGCTGGTATGTGGTCGCCGAATGCTGGGACCTTCTGGCCATCGCCGAGGAGCTGGACCGTCGGGAGGAGATCACCGCGATCCCCTTCGAGCTCGACACGGCCGCCATCGCCCACTTCCACCAGATGATCCACGCGCGGACGGAGAGCACGCGACACTGACCTACCTCGGCGCCCGCATCGGCGGGCGCCGTTCCCCCTGCTCTTCCCCCAATTTGGATGAAGCCGGCGGAACAGGGGTCGAACGAAATCCAAGTCCTTGTGTCAGCCAGGCCGGCGGCCACTCAGCCTTGGGGTTGGTGATTCGTTCTGACGTCGCGCCTTGGAGGCCTCGAACGGGTGCGTGATCCGGCGAGATTGAAGCCAACGGCCCGCCCGGCGAGCCGGGCTGGGCCCAGCATATCTCCGTGACGCCGGTGCTGGCCTGGAAGGCCCGCGATATGCGTATGCACCGTGGTGGCGGGCCCTGGATCTGGCGACCGACCCCCGTGCTTCACGGTTCTTCTGTCAGCCATCTCACCGGCTGGACGAACGCAGCGATCCCTTCTCCCCTGGGCGGGTCAGCCCCCGCACCGGGTTCCAGGGCGGCCAGGTGGGCCGAGTTCAGCCCCCCTCCCCTCGCCCGCCCTGCGGTCGTCAATCAGAGGCGTCGGCGGGCGGCGACCCTTGCCTTGTGTTGAACGGTCCGCGTCCCTCTGTGCCCTCGCGGTCCTTGTTCTGATCATCTCCAAGCCGTTGTGACACCCGGCGGGCTGCGGTCCGCGCGATCAATCACTTCAACCTAGGTCGGGGCGGTCCAGGTCAAAGCCGACCCCGCTGCGCGTGGCGGACCGGATGGATCCTCCGGCCTTCCTCCGCTGCGCTCCGTGCAGGCCGGTTTCCAACCGGACCGGGCTTTGGCCTGTCCCTCCTCCCCGCCCTTGCAGGTCGCGTGATCGCGGCAGGGACCGCGAGCCGCCGGGATTTCCCTGGCGGCAGATGGAGAAAGACGATGCTGAACAAGGTCCAATTGATCGGTTTCACCGGAGCCGAAGCGGAAATTCGCACCACGTCAGGCGGCAAGAAGGTCGCCACCCTGCGGGTCGCCACCAACCGCTACACGAAGGCGGGCGGCGAGCGGAAGGACTACACGACCTGGCACCAGGTCGAGATCTGGAACCAAGGCACGGTGGGCTGGCTCGGGTCCAAGGGGTTGCCGACGGGCTCGAAGGTTTTCGTCGAGGGGGAGATCCGGCACGACCGCTACACCGACAAGGACGGTGTGGAGCGGTTCTTCTCCAAGGTCGTGGTGGCCACGCCGCAGCATGAACTGCGGTCGCTGGACCGGCCTGAC
>NZ_JAOTJD010000008.1:0-106703 GCF_042714595.1 Phenylobacterium ferrooxidans
ACCTCTTCCAACCCCACGAGTGCGCCAACTACCTGCACAACTCCGGATACGGTTCCGTCTAATCGAGTCCCGCTCTAGGGGTCATTCTCCCGCTTAGGAACGACAACAACGCCGCGGCATCGCCCGCGGCGTTTGCCGTTGCGCCGCCGTCCGGGACACCCCAGCGGCGCCCACGAAAAAGGGCGGCGGACCGAAGTCCGCCGCCCCCGTTTCGTTAGCTCAGACTGGGCTTAGAAGCGCAGCTTCACGCCACCGAACACCCGACGACCGACGACGTCGTAGGAGGACGGATCGGTGCCGGATTGAACGTTCGGCGCGTAGGTCTCGGCTTCCTTGTTGAAGACGTTGTTCACGCCGAGCTTGAACTCGACATTGTCCGACAGCGCGTAGGTGCCGGCCAGGTCGAGGTACCAGACAGCGTCCGGACCCGTGAACTGGGTTTCGCCCGGGAACTCGACGTTCAGGCGGTTTTCCATCGCCGCGATGTAACGAGCGCGAGCGTCGAACTTGAAGTCACCGACAGACCAGTTGGTGTTGATGGTGGCCTTCCAGTCCGGGAAGCTCGTGCCGAGGCCGGCGCCGAAGTAGGAGACGGTGCCCGCGAAGTCGAGTTCCGGCACGCCGGAAATCGGGTCTTGTTGCTTGAACTCGATCACATGCGTCAGGACCGCGCCGATACGGACCGAACCCCAGTTCGAAGGCGCGCCGAACCATTCCAGGTCGAAGCCGTAATCGAACTGGAAGTCGATGCCGGAAGTCTTCTGGTGGCCGCCGTTGGAGGCGGTGAACTCGTTGTAGCCGTTGTTGGGGTTGTAGACCCAGAGGATGTCCGACCCGGTCCGCAGGATGCCGTCGCAGTTGCTGTTGGTCCGGCTATAGGTCGGGTTGGTGCCGTAGTAGTTGTAGCAGGCGGCCACGATCTGGTTGGGGGTCGGCGTCAGGATCGCATCGCTGATCTTGATGTTGTAGTAGTCGATCGAACCCTGAAGACGCGACAGCCACTGGTTTTCCCACGGGGACTTCCAGACGAGACCGGCGGTGAAGGTGGAGCCTTCTTCCGGCTTCAGGGCCTTGTTGCCCAGCAGGTCGACACCGATTTGCGAACCCGGGGTCTGCACGAAGGTGCTGATAGCGCCCGCGCCGACGCCGCCGTTGAAGCCGGCGGTCTGGCAGAGCGCCGTGACCTGGGCCGCAGTGGCGCCCTTACGGGCCTGGCTGGTGACCGAGCAGGGATCGAAGTACTGGGGCGCCGAACCGCCGCCGGAGAACAGTTCCGAGAAGTTCGGGGCGCGGACCGAGCGCTGGTACGAAGCCCGGGCGCGCAGGAGGTCGTTGACCTCCCAGTTCAGCTCGGCCTTGTAGGCCCAGACGCCGTCCAGCTCGACCTTGTCGCCGGCGATCTTGTCGGCGAATTCGTTCTGCGAGTAGCGGGCGCCGAGGGCGAGTTCCAGGCTCTGGACGAAGGGTTGGTCCTTCACCAGCGGGATGGCGATTTCGCCGAACACGTCCTTGAACGAGTTGGTGCCCCGGTCGGGGTTCTGGGTGTTGAAGCCCGAGATCGGCCCCGAGGCCGAGCCCGGATCGAAGTCGTATTCGAAGCCGCGATATTCGGCGCCGAGCACGATGGCGACGTCGCCAGCGGGCAGTTCGGCGACCTTGCCGGTCACGAAGCCCTGGGCGATCTGGGTGGTCATCGCCGTGGACAGGGTCGTCGCCGAGGCCAGGTAGGTACGGCAGGCGGCCGAGATCGGCTGACGGCCGAAGATGTTGAAGCCGCCGGCGCAGATGCTGGCGCCGCCATCGGCCGCTTCGATCAGGGTCTGCAGCCGCTGGGTGTTCAGGTTCCCGGTCTGCGTCTGGTCGATCTCGGTGCGGCCTTCTGAGACCGAGGCTTCGAAGGTGAAGCCGGTGTCGCCGACGGGGCCTTTCACGCCGGCCATGAACTGGACGACGGTGTTTTCGTAGTTCGACTGACGCAGGCCCAGATCCAAGGAGCGCTGACGCATCCGGAAGGGCTCGGTGGCTCCGGCGCCGACCAGGACCGGGTCATCACCCGTTCGCGAGTTCAGCAGGGTGCGCAGGTCGGCCGAGATGAAGGGGTTGGTGACCGGGATCACCAGCTGCTGGGCGACCTGTTGGCCCGGGGTGATCAGGTTCGACACGACGTCCTGCGTGCGCGCGGTGCTCGCGTTGCGGGTGTTAACCGTCGGGAACGGGGTCGGGGCAAGGGCCGTGGCGGCCTTGTATTCGGTCCAGCCGGCCGAGGCGAAGAACTCGATCCCATTGTCCAACTCGTAGTTCACCTTCGTCATGAAGGAGTACCGGTCGAGCGGCAGGGTAAGGATGTTCACAAAGTCGAAGTTGTAGCTGTACAGATCAGGGTACAGGCTACGGTTCACCGTGCCGTCGATCGGGCCGGTATAGTGCTGCACGTCCAGGGGATTGTTGAACACCCCCCGGTAGAACAGCGAGCCGTTCATATTGAAACCGAGCGTGCCCGATTGCAGGGAAATCTGCGCCGGGGTCACGCCGTACCCGGCGAAGACGGTGTCGAGCGCGGCCTTGGTCGGGGCGTTGGCCGACGCCCAGAACAGGTTGCCTTCCGGCAGGAAGGAGGTGGTGGAGGTGGCGTTCTGCGAGAAGGCGCGCTGCGACTTGATCATCGGCTCGCGATAGGAGCGGTCGAAGCCGAACACCGCGTTGCCCTTGCCGTCGGCGAAGTTGCCACCGATGGCGGCCGAGAGTTGATACTCTTCAGCGTCCCAGAATTCGGTCGAGTTCGAGTAGTTGGCGCGGATGTCGACGCCCTCGAAGTTGCGCTTCAGCTTGACGTTGACCGCGCCGGCGATGGCGTCGGCGCCGTAGGCCGCACCGGCGCCGCCGGTGATGACTTCGATGCTCTCGATCAGGGCCTGCGGAATGGTGTTCAGGTCGACCGTGAGGTTGTTGGCGGACACCATCGGACGACGGCCGTCGACCAGCACCACGTTACGGTTCGCGCCCAGACCACGAAGGTCGATGTTGGACTGACCGCCGTTGCCGGGGTTGTTGGAGGTGGTGGTCCCGGACGGGTTCACCTGCGGCAGGGTGTTCAGATAGGTGTCGAGCGTGATGTCCGCGTTCGCCACCGTCTGCTCGCCGGTCACGGTCGAGATCGGGCTATTGGCCACGTAGTCCTGGCGCACGATCCGCGAACCGGTGACGACGACTTCGGTGACTTCAGCGTCTTGCGCGTAGGCCGCGCCAGCGGCGGCGAACGCCGCACCGCAGATCATGGTCGACGCCAGCAGGCGCGACCGCATTGAGTCAGCTTTCAAGATTAAGTCCTCCAGCGGCTCGACAGGCCCAAGCGACCTTCGACGCACGCTCCCCAGAATCGGATTTCGAAAAATCCCACTGCCGTAACTAAGGCGTCTCGGATGTTACGGGGTCAATCGTCGAAACCGGGCGCACATGTGTTTGACCCCAATCTGTCACATTATCGCCACGCTCCGTCCCGTGCGGGTTCATTCAGGGAACGAATTTTACCGAACTGGTGGAGGGGCAAGGTGCACTTCCCCAAGGTGAGGGCCTGCGCGATGGTGGTTCACCATCGCCTGCGTCACGCCCACGTTTGAAACATTACGAGAATCTTCTCGCGCTCCTGGGTCGGAAGCCGGGCGTTCCCCCAAGCTGACGGCGCGAGCCGCCAAGGCGTGGGAGGGTCTATTTCTGAACTAAGTCGTCGACCTGAGGCAGGAAACGTTCAGCGGCGGCATCGATCTGTGAAACCATCTCCCAAATCCGAACCCCTTGGACTGACCGGCGCCGCGCCCGGCGCCTACTCGCTGCGCAGGGCCGGCGCCGGTCGGCGCGAGAGGGCCTGCAGCGAGGCCAACAGCCCCCCCATGGCCGCCAGCGTCGCCGCGCCGCCGACCAGGGCCGCGATCCCGGTCCAGTCGACGCTCCAGTCAGCCTGGAAGACCAGGGTGACCACGGGCCAGGCGGCGGCGCAGCCCAGGGCGACACCCGCCGCCCCCGCCACCACGCCGACCGCGCCGTACTCCAGGACATAGACGCTGAGAATCTGCCCGCGCGAGGCGCCCAGCACCTTGAGGATCGCGGCTTCTCGCATGCGCGACTGCGCGCCCGCGGCGATGGCGCCGGCCAGCACGAGCAGGCCGGCCAGGGCGGCGACGCCCGCCGCCCCACGGATGGCCAATGCCAAGCGCCCGAACAACTCCGTCGCCGCCTCGAGCTGCTCTCGCACCGAGATCACGTTCACCTCGGCGAAGTCCGATCCCAGCGCCCGCGTCGCAGCGGCTTCCTGCGCCTTGCTGGCCTTGGCGATGGCGACGTGCCGCAGATTGGCGCCCTCCAGGGCCGCGGGGTTCAGCACCAGGGGGAAGCTCGCCCCGAAGCCGCCGAAGTCCACCTTGCGCAGCACGGCGACCCGCGTCTCGATGTCCCGGCCGAGAACCGACAGGGTGACCTGGTCGCCGAGCTTCAAGCCGCCGGCCTTGGCGACGTCGGCTTCCATGGCCAGCAGGGGTGGTCCGGCATAGTCGGCGGGCCACCACCGCCCCTCGACGATGCCCGCCGCAGGCGGCTCCGCGCCGATCGCAGACAGGGAGATGTCGTTATCATAGGCCCAGCGTTCGGAGGCCTCGATCTGGCTGGTGACCACGGGCCGGCCCTTGATCTGGCTGATCCGTCCGGTGGCGAAGGGCGCCCGCAGATACATGTCGGAGGTCAGCGGCACGCCAAAGGCCCCGGTCAGGGCGGCGTCGAAGGCCGCGACGCGCTCGCCGGGGATTTCCGTGAAGACCAGGGCCGGAGCGGTGCGGGGCGCCACCTCCGCCACCTGACGCAGCAGGCTCGACTGGATCAGCACGACCGCCGCCAGCAGGGCGACCCCCAGGCCGATGGCGGGCGCTGCGGTGCGGGCCGCGGAGCGCGGTCCGGCGAGGCTGGCCAGGGCGATCCGAAGCGAGCCCCTCGCCCCGATCCGGGCCCGGCCCGCCAACCACGCCCCGCCGAGACCCAAGGCCCACAGGATGCCGAAGGCGACCACCACGCCGGCGATCATGATCCCGGCCGCCAAGGGGGTCGGGGCCGTCACCACCGCCAGTCCGGCCAGGGCGATGGCCGCCAGGCCCGCGCCGACGATCTCCACTCCCCAGGCGAACCGGGTGGGCAGGTCGTGGCGGAACAGGGTGGCCGGCGAGGTCAGGCGAGCCCGGGCCAGCGGCCCAAGCGCGAAGGCCGCCGCCGAAAGCAGGCCAAAGGCTCCGGCCTTCAGGAGCGGGGTGGGATAGACGCCGAACAGGGCCGGGATCGGCAGGTCGTCAGCGATGAGCGCACCAAGCACCAAGGGCGCCGCCGCGCCCACCGCCAGGCCAATGGCCACGCCGAGGCCGGCCAGAGCGCCGATCTGAATCAGGTACAGATTGCGCACCAGGGGCCCTTCGGCGCCGAGGGCCTTGAGGACCGCGATCACGGGCTTGCGCTGTTCCAGGAAGGCTGAGACCGCGCCGTGCACACCCAGGCCGCCGGCCACAAGGGAGGCCAGGCCGATGAAGCCGAGGAAGTACTCCAGCTGCTCGATCAGTCGCCGTACTCCGGGCGCCGCCTCGTCCCTCTGGCGGACCCGCGCGTCGGCGCCCTTCAACGCCTTGCGCAGGGTCTTGGCGGCAGGCGCCGTGTCGGCGCCCGGCGGCAATGCGATCCGCGCAGTCTCGCCAAACGGCAGGCCGGGCTCCAGGAAGCCGCCCTTTTCAACCACCGGCAAGGCGGTGAGCACGCGGGGCCCCAGCGCGAAGCCTCGCGACAGCCGGTCCGGCTCCTGCACCAGCACGGCGCGGGCGATGATGGGGGTGTTGCCCACCAGCAGCCGGTCCCCCAGCTTCAGCCCCAGGCGATCCAGCAGGACCTGCTCCACCGCCGCCCCAGGCACGCCGTCGACCGACGCCAACGCCTCTGAGAGTGACGAGGCGCCCTGGAGTTCGACCTTCCCGGCCAAGGGATAGCCGCCACCCACGCCGCGCAGCTCCACCAGCCGCCGCTCGCCGGAGGGCGCCTCGGCCATGGCCCGGGCGCTGACGGCGAAGGAGACCTCGCCCATCTTCGCCATGGCCGCCCGCTCGGTCGGCGTGAAGCGGCGCTGCTCCAGGGTGGCGGCCAGGTCGCCCCCGAGGATCTCCCGGGCCTGACCCGCCAAGCCTTGGCGGAACGCCTCCGCCGTCGAGCCCGCCGCGGCGATGGCCGCCACGCCCAGCGCCAGGCAGGCCAGGAAGATGCGGAAGCCCCGCACCCCGCCGCGCAACTCGCGCAGGGCGAACCTCCAGGCTAGCGGGCTCATGCAGCGGCGACCGTCCGGCCGTCACCGATCACAACCTGCCGGTCGGCCCGCCGCGCGAGGATGGGGTCGTGGGTGACCAGCACCAGGGCGGCCCCGGTCTCGATCACCAGGTCGAACATCAGGTCGGCCACGAGGGCCGCATTGGCGGCGTCGAGATTTCCAGTGGGTTCGTCGGCGAACAGCAGGGCCGGCCTCGGCGCCAGAGCGCGCGCCAGAGCCACCCTTTGCTGCTCGCCCCCCGACAGCTGGTGGGGATAGTGGCGACCACGCGCCGCCAGGCCCACCCGCTCGAGCCAGGAGCGCGCCAGTTCGGCGGCGTCGCGGCGTCCAGCGATCTCCAGGGGCGCGGCGATATTCTCCGCCGCCGTCATGTTGGGCAGCAGGTGAAAGGACTGGAAAACCAGGGACACCCGGCCGCGACGAAGACGCGCCCGGCCGTCCTCGTCCAGCTTGCCGAGGTCCTGGCCAAACAGGCGCACGGTCCCGGCGGTGGGCAGCTCAAGCCCCGCCGCGACCGAGATCAGCGACGACTTGCCCGAGCCAGAGGGCCCTGTCACCGCCACCCGCTCGCCGGTCTCGACCCGGAAGCTCAGGTCCCGCAGGATCTCCACCGGTCCCGCCGCCGACGGCAGGCTGAGGAAGACTCCGTCCAGTTCCACCGGCGCACCGGCCTGCGTCGTCTGCGCCAAGTGAACTCCCATCTATTGAGCCGACATGCTGAGCCCTTAAATAGGACAGACTCGTGACCGACACACCTGATCCATGCTGACACGCCGACATCTGATCGCCGCCGCCCTGGCCACCCCCCTCCCCGCCCTCGCCGCGGGCAGGCCCGTGGTGACCATTCTGGGGGATTCCATCACCGCAGGCTTTGGCCTGCCCGCGTCGGCCGCCTTCCCCGCCCGGCTGCAGGCCGAGCTCGCCAAGCTGGGCAAGAGCGCGGTGATCCGGCCCGCCGGCGTGTCCGGCGACACTACGGCCGGTGGCCTCGCGCGCGTCGATTTCAGCGTCCAGAAGGACACCAGCCTCTGCATCGTGGCGCTCGGCGGCAACGACCTGCTGCGCGGCCTGAAGCCCGGGACCACCAAGGCCAACCTCGACGCCATCGTGCGCCGCCTCAAGGCCCGCAAGATCCGGGTGCTGCTGGCCGGCCTTGCGGCGCCGCCCGCCATCGGCGGGGGCTACGCGCGGGAGTTCAACGCGGTCTTCCCGGCGGTGGCCAAGGCTCAGGGCGTCGCCCTCTACCCGAACCTGTTGGGGGGCGTCGCCGGCATGACGCGCTTCAACCAGCGTGACGGCATCCACCCCAACGCCCAGGGCGCGGCCTTGATCGCCCAGCGACTCGCGCCGACGGTGGCCAAAGCCCTCGGCTAGAGCCGCAGGTCGGCCTCACCCTTGGGGAACACCGACTTGACGTCGTAGAGGACGGCGCCGGGCTTGCCGAGCGCGCGGATGGCGGGCAGGCCCATCTCCAGGAAGGCCTGGTGCGCCACGGCCAGGACGACGGCGTCATAGGCGCCCGGCGTGAGATCCGCCACCGGTCGGACACCGTACTCGGCCAACGTCTCCTCGGCGTCGACCCAGGGGTCATGGACATCCACCGCCACGCCGTAGTCGGCCAGCTCGCGGACGATGTCGATCACCCGGGTGTTGCGTAGGTCGGGGCAGTTTTCCTTGAAGGTCAGCCCCATCACCAGGACCCGCGCGCCGCGCACCTTGGTGTCGCGCTGGATCAGGGTCTTGATCAGGGTCTGGGCGATATAGGCCCCCATCCCGTCATTGATCCGCCGTCCGGCCAGGATCACCTGGGGATCATAGCCGGCGTCCTGGGCCTTGTGGGTCAGGTAGTAGGGATCGACCCCGATGCAGTGACCGCCCACCAGGCCCGGCTGGAACTTCAGGAAGTTCCACTTGGTGCCCGCTGCGGCCAGCACCTCCTGGGTGTCGACCCCGAGGCGATTGAAGATCAGGGAGAACTCGTTGATCAGGGCGATGTTCAGGTCACGCTGGGTGTTCTCGATCACCTTGGCGGCCTCCGCCACGCGGATCGAGCTGGCCAGGTGGGTGCCCGCCGTCACCACTGCGCCATAGAGGGCGTCGACGAAGGCGGCCGCCTCCGGCGTCGAGCCCGAGGTCACCTTGATGATCGAGGCCAGGCGGTGCGCCCGGTCGCCGGGGTTAGCGCGCTCGGGGCTGTAGCCGGCGAAGAAGTCGGCGTTGAATTTCAAGCCCGAGACCTGCTCCACCACTGGCACGCAGTCCTCTTCCGTCGCCCCCGGATAGACGGTGGATTCGTAGATCACCACCCCGCCCTTGGAGATCGCACGGCCCACCGTGCGGCTGGCGGCCAGCAGGGCCGAGAGGTCGGGCCGCTTGTGGCGGTCGATGGGGGTGGGCACGGTGACGATGAAGACGTTGCACGCGGCAAGATCGGCCTCGTCCAGGGAGAAGGTCAGCGCGCTCGCCGCCGCCAGTTCCTCTGCGTCCACCTCCAGGGTGCGGTCATGGCCCGCCTTCAGCTCTGCGATCCGCTCGGCGCCGATGTCGAACCCAAGGACGGGATAATGGTCGGCCAGGGCCACAGCCAGGGGCAGGCCGACATAGCCCAGTCCGATCACGCCGATTTTCACCGGGGACTGGGTGAAGGGACTCTCTAGCATTCTTGTCTCGACCCCATCGCGGGCGTCCTCGCCGCGCGGGCCCTGACTAGCATGGATCGCCCGCCTGACAGCCCCCTCAGGCGCTGGCGGCCTCGCGGGCCAGGGGGTTGGGCGTCGGCGCGGCCACTCGGGTCAGTGTATTGCGGTCGGTGTGGTGGACGGGGTCGGGGCGGCCACGGACCTGCATAGTGGTGTCCTGGTCGTACGATCAGGCGCCGTCGGAGTTGATGGTCACCTTCATCCCGAAGCTGGTGTCGCTCGCCTTGGCGTGACCGGCCGCCAACACCACCTGGCCGCGCGGGGCGTCGGCGCGCGCCGCAGGGAACGCGCGGGCAAGCGTGAGCGTTCACTGGCGGCATCGGAGGGGCGCGTGGATCAGGCAAGCAGAGACTATGGCAAGGGGCTGGCCCGCGCCTTCGGCGGCGCGTTGCTGTTCGCCCTGCCCCTGCTGATGACCATGGAGATGTGGTCGCTGGGCGGGTTCGCCATCGACCGCGTCAGGCTGCTCCTGTTTGTACTGGCTAGCCTGCCCATGCTGCTGGGCCTCTCCTACTATGCCGGCTTCGAGCCCACCTTTCGTCTGCGGGACGAACTGCTCGACGCCCTGGCCGCCTTCGCCGTGGGGTTCATCGTGGCCACCCTCATGCTGACCGTGATCGGCGTCCTGACGCCGGACCTCACCCTCGCGGAGATGGTGGGCAAGATCGCGATCGCCGCCGTGCCCGCCGCTGTCGGCGCCCTGCTGGCCGGCAAGCAGTTCGGGACCCGAGACCTGCAGGATACGCGGGAGCGCGAGAACGCCGGCTTCCTGGGGATTCTGTTCCTGATGTCCGTCGGCGCCATCTTCCTGGCCTTCAACATCGCCCCGACGGAGGAGGTGATGGTGATCAGCTACCTGATGTCGCCGGGGCATGCGATCGCCCTGATCGCCGCCTCCCTGGTGGTCCTGCACGCCTTCGTCTACGCCCTGGGCTTCCGCGGCGAACACAGACGAAGAGAAGCCGGCCGGCTCGTGCCCACCTTCCTGCGCTACACCCTGCCCGGCTACGCCATCGCCCTGGTCATCAGCGTCTACTGCCTGTGGACCTTCGGCCGGCTGGACGGGGTGGCCCTGCATGAGCAGGCGACCATGGCGGTGGTGCTCGGCTTCCCCGCCGCCTTGGGCGCGGCGACCGCGCGACTGGTGACCTGAATGGCCAAGACCGTCCGACGCCCGCCTGCCGCCAAGCCGACAAAGCCCACCGCCAAGAAGCCGCCCCCTACCCCGCTGGTGGAATGGCTTGCGGCGGGGGTTGGGTTGTTCCTCGTCGTGGCGACGATCGTGTTGATCGCCTCGGAGGCCTTCATGGCCGACCCGTCGCCGCCCCAGGTGGAGGTCCGCGCCCTCGAGATTCACAGCTCGGGGCCTGGCTTCCTGGTGGTGGTCGAGGCCAGGAACGTGGGCGGTTCGCCGGCCGCGGGCGTGCTGGTGGAGGGTGAACTCGAGCGGGGTGACGCTCCGCCGGAAACGGCCGAGGCCAGCTTCGACTTCATTCCCGACCACTCGTCGCAACGGGGCGGCCTGTTCTTCGAGACCGACCCGCGGCAAGGACGCCTGTCCCTGCGCGCGAAAGGCTATGCCGAACCCTGAGCCTTGGTCCGGCGTCAGTGCTGGAGTCGCGCCTCCAGGCGGGCGCAGGCGGCCTCCAGGGTCTCGATGGCGCCCACCACCTCCTCGCGCTGCTGCTCCAGGGCCGCGATCCGCTGCTGGAAGGCGCGAAGGGCCACGGCGTTCTGCGCCGCGTCCTGGTCGGCCGGATTGTGCAGGTCCAGAACCTCCCGGATCTGGGCCAGGGACAGGCCGACCCGGCGGCCCCGCAGGATCAGCTGCAGCCGGGCGCGGTCTCGGCGGGAATAGAGGCGCTGCTGATCGCGCCTCTCAGGCGCCAGCAGGCCCTGCTCCTCATAGTAGCGCAGGGTGCGGGGCGTGACCTCGAACTCGCGGCAGAGCTGACCGATGGTCAACAGGGTGGTGGGACGGCGAAGGCTGGTGGTCATGGCTGGGCCTCTCTCACGCAATCGATCCTACTCGCTTAGGACTTCACGGTGAAGGACGTGGGCGCGTGCGCCCTGACGACTCGTCTTGGGCGGCGAGCTCCGGTGGATTCACAGGCTTGCCAAATGAGGCGACGCCGACAAGCTATTACCTGACAGCTTGTGGCCGGGAGGCGCGCCGACATGACCGGGATCGACGGCGACGTCCGCAAGGTCAGCCGAGCGGGGGCCAAGGTCTCCTCCCCCACGGCGCCCATGCTCCGCTCCGTCCTTCTCTGGGCCCTCGTTCTCGCCGCCGGCGCGTTTGCTTTGCAGTGGCTGGAGTACCGGTTCCAGGCGCGCGCGCTTTCGCGGGAAATCTACATCGCTCTCATCGGTGTGGCTTTCGCCGTCGGCGGCGTCTGGGTCGGGTGGAAGCTCAACACGCGCAAGGAGCCCGATCCCTTCCAGCCCAACACCGCCGCGGTAGCCTCCCTCGGCCTCACGCGCCAGGAGGTGAAGGTGCTGGAACGGCTGGCGGCTGGCGGCTGGCCAATCCAACAAGGAGATCGCCCGAACCCTGGGGGTCTCGCCCAATACGGTTAAGACCCACGCCGCCAACCTGTTTTCCAAGCTGGAGGTCAGCCGCCGCACCCAGGCGGTGCGCAAGGCCCGCGACCTGCACCTCCTGCCCTGAGCCAAACGGGCGAACCGCGCGATCTCACCCTTTTGGGCGATAGGCGGAAGCTCGGCCATGACCCATCTTGGCGGACACGCATCAGGGGAGCAGACAACATGACCCGCACCATCCTGACCTACGGCCTGATCGCAGGCCTGGTCGCCATCACCGGCATTCTCGGCACGATCTGGACGTCGGACGACAGCCACGGGAACGTATGGCTGGGCTACCTGATCATGCTGGTGGCCCTGTCCTCCATCCTGGTGGCCGTGAAGCAGTATCGCGACAACGTCCTGGGGGGCGTCATCAAGTTCCGCACGGCCTTCCTGCTGGGGCTTGGCATCGCGGTGGTGGCGGCCCTGGCCTATGTGGCGGTGTGGGAGGTCTATCTCGCCCTCACCGGCTACCGGTTCATGCCCGAGATGGTGGCCCAGACCCTAGCCGCCAAGCGCGCCGAAGGCGTCACCGGCGAGGCCTACGCCAAGCTGGCTTCGGACATGGGGGCCATGGCGAAGGCCTACGAGAACCCGCTCTACCGCCTGCCGATGACGGCTGTGGAGATCCTTCCCGTGGGCCTGCTGGTGGCCCTGGTCAGCGCCGGCCTCCTGAGGATGCCCGGCTTCCTGCCCGCCCGCTCAGGCCCCGCGTGACATCAGCGCCTGGACACTGGCCAGGTCCTGGACGATGTGGCCGAGCGACTTGTAGGCGGTGATCTGGTCGGCGGACTGACGGCCCGGGATGGCGCCCGACAGCACCTGGCCGATCTCACCCACCACATGGTCGTCGCCGACCCGGCCTGAGGCCTTGGCCCTGAGGAACTCCGCCCCCTGGGCCAGGACGCCCTCCCGGCTGTCGGCGATGAAGCGGCTGGCGGCCACCAGGTCGTCGTCCACCTCCGCAGGCCCGGCCCGGCTGGAGCCGACGAGGTTGAGGTGAGTCCCCGGCCGCACCCAGGCGCCCTTCAGGATCGGCTCGTCGGCCCCGCTGACGGTGCAGATAATGTCGGCTTGCGCGACGGCGCTCTGGACGTCGTCGGCGGCCACCACCGGCAGACCAGTCTCGGCGGCCATGCGCGCGGCGAAGGCCCCTCCCCGGTCGGGCGAGCGGCCCCAGACGGTGACGTGGCTGATGGGCCGCACATGGCGGAGAGCTCGGAGGTGGGTCTGCGCCTGTTCGCCATAGCCAAGGATGGCCAGGTGGGTGGCTTCAGGTCGGGCCAGGGCGTCGGTGGCTACGGCGCTGGCCGCCGCGGTGCGGATGGCGGTGACTTCGCCGGCATGGGCCACGCAGACCGGCGCGCCGGTCTCGGGGTCGAACAGGATCACCACCCCTTGGTGGGAAGGTTTTCCCTGGGCGAAATTCGCCGGAAAGATGCTGATCAGCTTGGCCCCGAAGACCGCCCGTTCACCCAGGGCACCGGGCATGATCCCGAACATCCGGCCCTCGGCCAGCGGAATGATGGAGCGCAGATGCTGCCGGGTTTCACCGCTGGACAGCGCGATCATCGCCGCGCGCACAATGGGAATACAGACCTCGTAGGTCAGCCGTTCCCGAACCTCGTCCTGATCGATCAGCCGCATGACGAGCCTTATCGGGTCCCGCGCGTTTCGATGGAAGCGGCGCGGGAGAATCTTGCGGCGGCGGCTCTCGCCACTCGACCTCTGAGTCTCGTCTCCAAGTGCGCGATATGGCAGAAACCCAACATGGCAAGTCCCTCGACAGCCCCGCAAACGCCCACCCCGGTCGTGGTCGTGATGGGCGTGTCCGGCGCCGGCAAGTCGACCCTCACCGCCGCCCTGGCCGCGCACCTTGGCTGGGCGCACCAGGATGGCGACGACCTGCACCCGCCGGCGAACGTGGAGAAGATGCGCCGAGGCGAGCCGCTGACCGACGCCGATCGCGCACCCTGGCTGGCCGCCGCCCGGCAGTGGATCGACGACCGTCGCGCCGAGAACACGCCCTGTCTGCTGGCCTGCTCGGCGCTGAAACAGAGCTATCGGGAGGGGCTGCGCGCGGGTCGTCCGGGCCTGCGGTTCGTCTGGCTGACCGGCGACCGCGATGTCCTGCACCGGCGGCTGGCCGAACGCACCGGCCACTTCGCGGGCCCGCAGGGGCTGGCTGGGCAGCTTACCACCCTGGAGCCCCCAGCTCCGCAGGAGGGAGCGATCGTCATCGACATCGCCCTGCCAACGGAACGCCAGGTCGAGCGAGTGCTGGAGGCGCTCGGCCTCGCCGGCCGGCCCAGGCCGGCCTGACCTCCCGCTGCAGCGGGCTCCGCGGGGACGCGTTGCGACGCCGCACAATCTCGGAAGCGGGCGACGGACTTGCTCACCCTGCCGCCGGCGCGGCGCTCACGTGCCTGATCCTATTGGTCAGCCTTGATCAAGCGTCGCCCCTGAAGCTGCTCCCTGCGGGTCGCCGGCCTCGATCTTAACTTGGGCAAGGGAGAGCCGACGGTAGAGCCTTCGCCGTCGCTCAATGGGCCACCAGGCGTAGAGGAAGATTTCCACCGGGCGCCAGTTTGCGACCCATCCCAGGATGATCAGTCCCTCGTCAAAAAAGCGCCCAAAGTAGCCCGCACCCAACAAGCCGCTGGCGACCTTGCCCAGGACAATGCAGGCCGCCAGGACGGTGAGGCCGATCGCGAGCGAGGCCCGGCCGGTGCGGAACATATCGCGGAGATCCCATCCCAGGACTTTCGAGCGGTACGCGAAGTAGTTCCGCATCGCCTCTCCGATGTGCCGCGCCTCGTCACGCCCTGCTTCGGCGGGCGGGAGGTAGACGATGATCGTGATCGCGCGCTTCTCGGCGATCTCGCCTGCCCAACCGACGATGTATTCCTCAACGCCAGCGTCGAGGTCACGCTCGCGAAACGGCAGGGGGTCGAGGGTGTGAAAGATCTGCCCGATTTCGTTGACGCGCAGCTGGATGGGACCATCCAGATGGCCGCTGGTTCGCGGACGCAACCAGCGTGGGCGAGCGGCTGGCGAGCGCGACCGGTTCATACCGCCCGCGCCCGGCATGAACGCGTGGCCCACAGACTTCCGGCTTGATGGCTGGTCACAGGTCGCGATCGCCTCCCACTGAGAGCCATCCTCCACCGGCGAGGACTTCGACAACGCCGCCGATCCATAGCCCCGCCAGCAGCAGCAGGACGCCGATGGCGACCTGCCGCCCGTAGACTCGACCTCCGGTCACGAAGGCTGTCGGAACCTTGATCGCCATGTTGGTGGTCAGCGCCAGCACGACCCCGATCGCGGCGGTCGACTCTGGCATACGCCCGACTGCCAGGAGGTTGGCCATGGATACCGAGGCCGCTTGCGCATCGGCGACGCCCATCGCCGCTGCGCCGATCAGGGCGCCGGCTGGGCCGAGCCAGCGAACAAGCAGTTCCGCGACCAGGCTGAAGACGCCGACCAGCGCTACGAACAGCAAGACAGCCGCGCCACTGAACGCCCGGCCGACGGTCTCGTGGTTTGCGGACTTCGGCGTGTGGCGCACGAGCCAGACGGCATAGGCGAGCGTCAGGAGGGAGGCCAGGCCCAGCGGGATGGCCAGGGCGACGATCAGCGGCGGACTTGCGGCGCCTATGATCGCCAGCAGGTAGGCGAGGCTGCCGATCATGGAGGCGATCGCACCCGCCGCGCTGGCGGCAGTCAGGTCCGGCTGCGCCTTGGCGCGCGCGCCCATGGCGGCGACCGCGGCCGTACTTGAGACAAATCCGGCGGCAAGGCCCGCGATCAGCAGCCCGAACCGCCCGCCCAATAGGCGCTGCGCGACATAACCCAGGAAGCTGAGCGCCATCGCCACCACGGCGAGACGCCAGAGCATGAAAGGATTCAGCGACCCGAACGGATCGACCGTCCGATTGGGCAGGAGGGGAAGAATGACGGCGGCGGCGATCGCAAACGTCAGGGCGTCCAGAAGTTCCTGATCGGTGATCCGGTCGCGCGCAAATCGGTGAAGTTGAACCCGAAACGCCAGTAGAGCCGCCACGACCACGCCGGCGCCAAGCGCGAGGGCGGGACGGGTCTGCGCCAGGACGCCAAGGGCGTAGGTCAAGACAAGCGCCACCTCGCCGGTCAGTCCGGGGTCCTTGCGGTCCCCGAGCCCGTACGCCACCAGGGTTCCAACGGCGACGAAGCCTCCAGTCAGCAGGATAAGTCCCGTACCGCCCGCGAGCCCCGCAACACCACCCAGCAGGCCAACCAGACCAAAGGTGCGCAAGCCGGCGGCTGAACGGGCGCTCCCGTCGCCCTTCCGACGCTCGCGCTCCAGCCCGATCAGCAGACCGATCGCCAGGGCGACCGCTAGCGGCCACTCGGCGCCGCTCAACCAGGGTGCCGTGTCATCGGGAGGCATAGGACGACGCGCCGGGAGCTCCGACGGCGGCGTCGAGCCGCCGACGCGGGAGGCGGCCGAGGACCGATTCAGTCGGCGGGTTTTTCATGGGTTCCCCCACGACCTGTCGCCTTAGCCGGGGCCGGGCCTTCCGTCGTCTTTCCGTCGAAATGCGCCTTGGTGGCCGCGGCGTCCGCCTTCGTCGCGCGCACCAGGCCGTCAGGGTGCTGGGGCGGCGCGTAGAGCGTATAAAGCTTCAGCGACTTTGAGCCGGTGTTGACGATGTTGTGGGTCGCGCCGGCCGGCACGACGATTGCGTCGTCGCGCTTGATCTTGGTGCGCTCGCCATCGATCCACACCTCGCCCTTGCCCTTCTCGATGCGAAAGAACTGGTCATGACCGACGTGGGTTTCGGAACCGATCTCTTCTCCGGCCTTCAACGCCATCAGCACCAGTTGCAGGTGCTTGCCCGTATAAAGCACCCGCCGGAACGCGGCGTTCTCAACGGTCAGGTCTTCGATGTCCTCGACAAAGCCCTTCACAGCGCATCTCCTCGTTTGATCCTGCGGGCCGCGCCGCGTCGCATAGCGTCGTCAGGGCGACGCTGCATCGTGAACTCGCCCAGGCCTCGTGCCCGCGCGCACGTTCAGACAGGGCCCGCCAGCCCTGACCTTCGCGGATTTCCAGCCTTTGTCTTTGACCAAGATCATGCGGGCGCCAGGCCAGGCGCTCCTGCAACGCGAGCTCGCTCGGCAGGAACATGACCGCGGCTGCGGCCCCCATTCGCCT
The DNA here is from genome assembly GCF_042714595.1 of Phenylobacterium ferrooxidans. Taxonomy (NCBI): domain Bacteria; kingdom Pseudomonadati; phylum Pseudomonadota; class Alphaproteobacteria; order Caulobacterales; family Caulobacteraceae; genus Phenylobacterium; species Phenylobacterium ferrooxidans. The sequence goes on from NZ_JAOTJD010000008.1 coordinate 16,823, forward strand.
CCGCCTGCGCGTGCCGGTTCGAAGCCCAACCACCTTGGTGGAGCCTGGCCGTGGCCTCGAAAGCTAGGCCGCCGCGGGGCCAAGTGCGGCGGCCGCGACGCCGAACCGGTCCCTGTAGGCCGCGGGGCTCAGGCCCAGGCGGCTGCGGAAATGGTGGCGCAGGGTGGTGGCCGCCCCAAAACCGCTCTCGGCCGCCACCTGTTCGATGCTCAGGTCTGTGGTCTCCAGGAGGTCGCGGGCGCGATCCACCCGCACCGCCACGAGCCAGGCGCCCGGGGCCATTCCCGTCGTCTCTCGGAACCGGCGGATGAAGGTGCGCTCACTCATCGCCGCGCGCGCCGCCAGCTGCTGGATGCTCGGCGACCCTTGGGGCTCCTCCTGAAGTTCGGCGATCAACTGCGACAGACGTCCGCCGGCGCTCGGCGCCAGCGGGCGCTCGATGAACTGGGCCTGGCCTCCATCCCGGTGCGGGGCGATCACCAGCCGGCGCGCCACCTGGTTGGCGATCCGGGCCCCGAAGTCCCGCCGCACCAGGTGCAGGCAGAGATCCAGGCCCGCGGCGCTGCCGGCCGAGGTGAGGATCTGCCCCTCGTCGACATAGAGGACATTGGGGTCCACCTCGATGCGCGGATAGCGCTGGCGCAGGGTCTCGGCATACCGCCAATGGGTCGTGGCCCGGCGGCCATCCAGCAGGCCAGCCGCCGCCAGGACAAAGACGCCTGAGCAGATCGTCACCAGCCGCGTCCCCCCGGCATAGGCGGCGCGCAGCGCGGCCACGAGCTCGGCGCTGGGCTGAACGTCGGCGCCCTTCCACCCGGGCACCACCACCGTCCCCGCGCCCTTCAGCACTTCCAGCCCACCGGACGCCTCAAACCTCAGCCCGCCCATCGCTGTGATCGGACCAGACTCCACGGCCGCGGTGGCGAAGCTGTACCAGTCGGGGCCTACCTCCGGACGCGGCAGGCCGAACACCTCGGCCGCGCAGCCGAATTCGAAGCTGCACAGGTTGTCGTAGACCAGGGCGACCACGCTCCGGTTCGGGGGCGTTGTGTCTGTGGGCATCGGTTTCGGTCTCCTTGCTCCAAGCCTTCAACGGTCGCCGCCCGGCTCGGCAATCGGGGCGAAGGCGTTTGGCGTGATCTTAGCGGAGCTTGGCGATCGCGCCGATTGTGATCGTGGCCTGGGCGTCGGACCGTAGGGCGACGCTTACAGAGGAGACGTCCGCCATGACCAACGCCGTAAGCCAGGTTCCCCCCGCTGATCCCCAGGCCGCGCTCGAGCATTTCGAGCGCGAGTTCCAGTTTGAAACCGATTGCTGGGACGTGCACGACGCGCTGGCCTCGGGCGATCCTGGCTTTGTGCTCCTGGATGTCCGCAGCCCCGCCCTCTTCGCCACGGGTCACGTGCCCGGCGCGACAAACCTTCCCCACGGCAAGATCATCGCCTCGCGAATGGATGCCTATCCCGCCGATACGCTCTTCGTCGTCTACTGCGCCGGGACCCACTGCAACGGCGCGGCGCGGGGTGCGGTGAGGCTCGCCCGACTTGGCCGCAAGGTGAAGCGGATGGACGGCGGCGTCACCGGTTGGATCGACGAGGGTTTCGATCTCGCCGTGCCAGTCCCGGCATGAAGGCTCGACCGGAGGTTGGCGTCCGCCTCCTGGTCCCAGGAGACCTCCCGGGTCTCCTGTCCCTGATGGCGGAGCATGCCGCCTTCGAAGGAGGCCAGGTGACGACCAAGGCGGCGCAACTGTCGCGCGCCGTCTTCGGGCTACCGCCCCGCCTGTTCGCGTGGGTGGCCGGGGACGGAGCCGACCTGCTGGGCTACGCGGCGGCCAGCCGCGAGTTCAGCGCCTGGCGGGGCCGGGATTATCTGCACATGGACTGCCTGTTCGTCAGCGCGGCCGCCCGCAATCGCCGCGTCGGGGCACGATTGGCTGATGCGGTCATCGGGTTCGCCAGGGCCCAGGGGCTCGATGAAGTCCAATGGCAGACCCCGGCCTGGAACCTCGACGCCGTGCGCTTCTATGAAAGACTGGGCGCCCTCGGAGACCAGAAGGTGCGGTTCTCGCTCGACTGCGCGCGCGAGGTCCGCCCGGCATAGGATGTCGCCATCCGGCTCGGCGAGCCGATCAGCAGGCCGCGACGCGCTCGGCCTGCTGATCGCCAGCCTCGATCGCCTCGGCGATGGCCTGGAAGAGCTTGGCCGCGTCGATGGGCTTGGCCACGAAACCATCCATGCCGACGGCTAGGTATTCCACGGTCTGGTGGGCCATGGCGTTGGCGGTCAGGGCGATGATCGGCGTGCGCGCGCGGCCGCTGCGGGCCTCGTCGGCGCGAATAGCGACAGTCGCGCTCGGGCCGTCCATGAGCGGCATCTGGACATCCATAAGGATGAGGTCCCAGTCATGGGCGCGCCAGGCCTCCAGGACCTGCTGCCCATCGCCCACCACGAAAACCTCGACTCCCACCTGCTGCAACAGGGTCTTGAGCACCAGCTGATTGACCGAGTTGTCCTCCGCGGCCAGCACGCGCAAGGCGCGTTCCGGCTCCAGTGTGGCGACGCCACCACCGGTCTCTATCGGGGCGGCCTCGGCGGACTTATGGCCGATCCGCTCCAGGGGAAGGACGACGCGGAATGTCGAGCAGCGCCCCTCGGCGCTGGTCAGCCAGGTGAGGCTGGCCTGCAGCACCCGCATCTCGCGATCGGAGACCATCACCGAGGCTGGAACCGCCTTCACGAAAGCTGAGAGGGCCGACTGGGTCTCTTCCAATTCCAGGGCGCCCAGCTGGCGGAAGCATTCGTCCGCAACGAACTCCGCCAGCTGCTGCAGCATCCGCAACTTCATGGCGTCGAAGGGCTTGGGATGCAGGCCCAGAACCGAGAGCACCCCGATCACCTCGCCGTCGCGGCTGAGGACCGGGACACCGAGGTAGAATCGCAGGTGATCGCCACCCACGACCAGGGGATGACCAGCGGAGACGGGGTGGTCAGTCAGATCCTCAACCCAGAGCGGGGCGCCCGAGCTGATCACCTGTTCGGCCAGCACACTGGTCTTCGGCAGCCGGCCCTCGGGATCGCGGCTGCGCCACATGCGACCCTGGTGGACGATGGCCAGGACCGCGGCATAGCCGTCGAACATGGCGACGGCCATATCGGTCGCGCGATCGAAAACGGGCTGTGAACCCGCCAGGCCGAAAGGGAGGCCGCGATGCGGAGGTAGGTTTGCCGACACCTCGGTGGTGATCCTTCCCGATTTTCGGCAAGCCTATGATTGGGACGCTTAATTTGCGGTTCACCGAACATCAGCACGGCCGCGGCGCGCCGCCGCAGACCGTGAGCAGCGAGGCGTAGCGCCACAATCGGGCGCGCGATCCTGAGGCGAAGGCGCCGCCTACTCCGGGTTGTCGTCCTGTAGAACCTGCAGCACCTGGGCCGCCACCGAGACAGCGATCACCTCGGGCGCCCGGCCATGGAGTTCGGGGATGCCGATGGGGCATTGCAGGCGGGCGACCTGGCCAGGCGAGACACCCGCTTGCGACAGCGCCGCGAGGATCTCGTCGCGCTTCTTGCGGGAGCCGATCATACCGCAGTACCGGAACCGCCCGGCCGTCAGGACGGCCTGGGCGATGCGGCCGTCCAGCTCATGGCTGGCGCTGGCGATCAGGACGTAGTCCCCGTCTTCCAGGCAGCCGGCCACCTCCACCAGCTCGTCCTCGCTGAGGATCGTGGCGTGGTCGGCGTTGTGGGGCCGAGTGTCGTAGGCCTCCACCTCGAAGGGCAACAGCGCGAACTGGCGCGCGAAGGCCGAACCGGCCGGGCCCGCGCCGAAGATGGCCAGGCGCGGTCGCCGGGGCGGCAAGGTCATGGCGCGCGCCGCCCGCTGTCTATTCCGCGACCATCATGGCCGGGCGGGCGGCCTGGGCCAGCCGGGCCACCAGGGCCTCGTGCTGGCTCCAAAGCGCCTTGGGCAGGTGGTCGCCGAACTTCTCATAGGCCGGCGGGATCAGCGCCGCCTCCTCCTGCCAGACCGCCGGATCGACGGTAAGCAGCAGGTTCAGCTGGGCCTCAGTCAGGCTGAGCCCGGAGAGATCGAGGCTCTCCGGGGTCGGCACGCGGCCTATGGGGGTGTCGGTGGCGGCGGCCTCGCCCTCCAGCCGGCCGAAGATCCACTTGAGCACGCGGCTGTTCTCGCCATAGCCCGGCCAGACGAACTTGCCCTTCTCGTCCTTGCGGAACCAGTTGACGAAGTAGATTTTCGGCAGCTTGGCGGCGTCGGCCTTGGTGCCCATCTTGAGCCAGTGGGCGAAGTAATCCCCCATGTTGTAGCCGCAGAACGGAAGCATGGCGAAGGGGTCGCGGCGCAGTTCGCCGATCTTGTTCTCCGCCGCCGCCGTGCCTTCCGAGGCCACGTTGGAGGCCAGGAAGACGCCGTGGGCCCAGTCGAAGGCTTCGGTCACCAGCGGCACGGCGCTGGCGCGGCGGCCGCCGAACAGGATGGCCGAAATCGGCACGCCCTTGGGATCTTCCCATTCCGAGGCGATCACCGGGCACTGAGCCGCGGGCACCGTGAAGCGGGCGTTGGGGTGGGCGGCAGGTTCGCCGCTCTCGGGCGACCAGGGCCGGCCCTTCCAGTCGGTGAGGCCTTCCGGCGGGGTCTCGGTGAGGCCCTCCCACCAGACGTCGCCGTCAGAGGTGAGCGCCACATTGGTGAAGACGCTGTTGGAATGCAGGGAGTCCACGGCGTTCTTGTTTGTCTCGATCCCGGTGCCAGGCGCCACGCCGAAGAAGCCGGCCTCCGGATTGATCGCATAGAGGCGGCCGTCGTCGCCGAACCGCATCCAGCAGATGTCGTCGCCGATGGTCTCGGCCTTCCAGCCCGGCAGGGTGGGCTGCAGCATGGCCATGTTGGTCTTGCCGCAGGCACTGGGGAAGGCCGCGGCGATGTAGCGTACGGAGCCCTCAGGCGAGGTCAGCTTGAGGATCAGCATGTGCTCGGCGAACCAGCCCTCGTCGCGAGCCATGACCGAGGCGATGCGCAGGGCGAAGCACTTCTTGCCCAGCAGCGCGTTGCCGCCGTAGCCGGAGCCGTAGGACCAGATCTCCCGGCTCTCAGGGAAGTGGACGATGTACTTGATCTCGTTGCAGGGCCAGGCGACGTCGGCCTGACCTTCAGCCAGCGGCATGCCCACCGAGTGGAGGGCCGGGACGAAGAAGCCCTCGTCGCCGATCTCCTTCAGGGCGCCGGCGCCCATGCGGGTCATGACGCGCATCGAGATGGCCACATAGGCGCTGTCGGTGATCTCGACGCCCAGCTGGCTGATCTTGGAGCCCAGCGGCCCCATGCTGAAGGGCACCACGTACATGGTGCGGCCCTTCATGCAGCCCTTGAACAGGTCCTGCAGATCGGCCCGCATCTCGGTGGGGTCGAGCCAGTTGTTGGTGGGGCCGGCGTCTTCCTCCTTCTCGGAGCAAATGAAGGTGCGGCTCTCGACGCGGGCGACGTCGCGGGGATCGGAGGCGGCGAAGAACGAGTTGGGGCGCTTGGCAGGGTTGAGGGGCTTCAGGGTGCCGCCGGCCACGAGTTCGGAGGTCAGGGCCGTCCATTCCGCTTCGGATCCGTCGCACCAGTAGACCCGGTCCGGCTGGGTCAGAGCGGCCGTCTGCTCCACCCAGGCGATGAGTTTGGCGTGTTTGGTCGGTGCGGGGAAAAGCCCCGGAATAGACGTGGTGGCGGTCAAAGCTAAAACTCCCAGCCGGCCCCAGACGCTGCAGCGCCTCAATATGGGTCCGATCCCTAATGAACCAAATTCTAAATGGCGAGAGCGCCCAAGCAAAGGTGGCGCCGAAATCTGTTGTTAAGCCGGGTGTTACGCCAGGGAAGCCGGAAATCACAGCCGGTTTGAGGATTATAAATATGACAATTTTGCTATTACACGCCGTGGCGTGCCGAGAGACCTGGGCGCTTCGCCTCCGCCGCTCGGCGCAATGACACCGGTGTCTATCGATACTTCGACATCTGAACGAAGAACGGCGCGGCGTTTGCACGCCGCGCCGTTCAGAACGCTCAGCGCAGGCTGAGGACTACCACTTGTAGCTCAGGCGGCCATAGACGAAGCGGCCGTTGAAGCCGAAGGGCGAGTAGCCCGGGAAGCCGATCGAGCCCGTCGCGCCGTTGATGCTGGTGGGTGTCGCGCGGGGGTACTCATCGAGGATGTTGTTGGCCCCAAGCGCCAGCGTCACACCCATCGGGAAGGTGTAACGCCCCTCCAGATCCACCAGGGTCGCCCGACCCGTGCCGATATCGAAGGCCGGATTGTTGCTGGGCGACAGGACACCGTCATAGTCGGTGACCTTGGTGCTGATGGCCAGGTTGTTCCGGGTCCAGTCGGCGCCGAACACCAGCTTGCGTTCCGGCGTGCCCTCTTCATAGGTCATGCGATTGGCGCGGTCGAAGAGGAAGGCCGGCTGCGGCAGGGCCGACAGGGTCGGCAGGGCCGGGGTCTTGGTGACTTCGGTGGAATTGAAGTTCGCCGCCGCTGTCAGGTCCAGGCGGCTGTCGCCCAGGTCCATACGGTAGCGGGCCACCACGTCGACGCCCTTGGTGGTCGTGTCCACGCCGTTGATGAAGAAGCGCGCGGCGCTGACGCCGAAGGGCGTCAACAGAGCCGTGATCGCCGCCGACGTCGCCGCGGGCGTGTTGGTGTTGGGCAGGTTCTCCGACAGGACGATGCGGTTTTCCAGGTCGATCTGGTAGGCGTCCACCGTCAGTTCGAAGGCGCCCGCGCGATAGACCATGCCAAGCGAGTAGTTGACCGAGGTTTCAGGCTCCAGCGGCTTGGCGCCAAGGGCGCGGGCCACGGGGCTGGACACCGGGAAGGTGCCCACCTCGATGAGCTGGAAGGTCGTCCCCACCAGCACGTTGTTGGTGGAGGTGTAGGTGAAGTACTGCTGCTGCAGGGCCGGAGCCTTGAAGCCGGTGGAGACCGCGCCACGCAGAGCGAAGGCCTCGTTGAAGTCATAGCGCAGGGCCAGCTTGCCGGTGCCCTTGCCGCCGAAGTCGGAATAGTCCTCGTAGCGGCCGGCGATGTCGAAGCCGAACTTCTCGGTCAGCTTGCCTTCGACGTCGACATAGACGGCGTAGTTATGACGCGAGACGTCGACCTCGTTGGCGGGACGGAACCCGGGGAAGCCCTGGGAGACGCCGGCCTTGGTGGGATCGGGACCCACCGTGTAGGAGGCCGCCTCCCCTGCGCCGATCCCGAAGGACTCGTCGCGGTACTCAAGACCGCCCGCCACGTTGAGTGGCTCCACCAGGCCGACATCGAAAGCGCGCGACAGGTTCAGGTCCACGATCCACTGGGCGTACTCGAGGGAGCCGGCCCGGAAGGTGCGCGGTGAGGCTGCGCCATAGGAGGCGTTGATCGAGTTGACGACCGTGTATTCCAGCTCGTTCTTGCCGTAGTTGGCCGACAGATCGACCTTCCAGCCGGCGGCCTCGCCCTTGACCCCGCCTTGCAGGGTCAGGTCGGTGATTTCAGTTTCGATCTGCGGCAGGAAGCCGCCCGGATAGACCGAGGGCACGTTGTTGGCGTTGTTGTAGGCGCGCGCGGTGGCCGCGGCGTTGGTGTCGCGGTGCTGGTAGCCCGCGAAACCATAGACCGACCAGGTGTCGTTCAGCGGCAGGCCCGCATTGGCGAAGACCGTGTAGCTCTCCACCTTCGGATCGCCGTAGCGGCCGATGATGCGGCCCGGGTTGTAGAGCGGCAGGGCGACGCGGTCGGCATAGTCGGACCGGTTGGTGGCGTTACGCTTCACATACTCGCCCGACACCGTCAGGAAGCCGTCGTCGCCAAGGCCGAAGCCCTGCCAGGCGGCGAAGGACTGGGTGACCCCGTCATTGGCGTCGCGCTTGCCGCGCGCCGTGCGCACAGTGGTGTTGTAGACGCCGTAGTTGTAGGTGGCGCCGCCGCCGGAGGCGGCCTCCCGCAGGCGGATGTTCATCACCCCGGCGATGGCGTCGGCGCCGTACTGGGCCGAGGCGCCGTCCCGCAGGATCTCGACGCGATCGACGGTGACGGTGGGGATGGTGTTGAGGTCGAAGGCGGTGGAGCCACGGCCGATGGAGCCATTCACCGCCACCAGGGCCGAGACGTGGCCGCGCATGCCGTTGACCAGCACCAGGGTCTGGTCAGGGGCCAAGCCGCGCAGGGTGGCGGGCCGGACGTGGTCGGTGCCGTCGGTGATGGCCGGGCGGGGGAAGTCCAGGGCCGGCGTCAAATTGGCCAGGGCCTGGGCCAGTTCGGTGGACGCGCCCTGACGGCTGATCGCCTCGGCGCCGATCACGTCGACGGGAGCCAGGGTGTCGAGCCGCGAACGGCCAACCGTGCGCGTGCCGGTGACGACCAACTCCTCGACATTGGCTTCACCAGAGGCCGAGCCTGAGGTTTGGGCGGTGGCGGCCCCAGCCCAGAGGGCGGCGACAGAGGCGGCGGCGAAGAGAAGGCGGCGATGGCGCATTTTGGAAACCCCAGGATCATCCGGACTCGGCGGATTGTTGTGCCGCTTCTAGTCCCTCTCGCCTCGCGCTGGGGGCGTATTTTTACAACAACTGCCAGAAACTTCGCAGTCGTGTTGCAGTCAAGCCAGAGCTTCGAGGGATCAGAATTTCACTTTCCCCTTAGTGACGCTTGTTTTGGATTGGACAGACGCCCGCCGTTTGGCGGCGCCGCCCCGACCTGCGTAGACGTCATCAGGCCGGGGCTATGCAGCTCGTGTTGGCGACTGGAGAACCAACAAAGCATCACGTGAAACAGCCGTGGCTGTTGCACGACCCCAGCCCGTCCGGGGGCTAGTCGGCCAAGCTGCGATTGGGCAAGTTAGCACCCTCTGGGGTTAACAACATATGGCGCATTCGCGCAGGGGCTTATCCGTGCCCCGCCCAGCGGTCCGCTGCAGAGCTCCACCGCGGCGGCCGAGCGCGGCCCCAGCCGCTCTCCTCAGCGGGGCCGCGCTCATCCTGGCGCCGCCCGTGCGAACCGGGTCCGCGGCGGGTGACACTCTGCCGCGGCTCATAGCCGATGAGCCGGGGTCTGACCCCGAGGCCCCTCCAGTGGGTCTTGGTGTCCCTTGCAAGACGGCGCTAACCCTGACCATCCCTACCTGCCGCAGAATTCTTTTTAGAAGGCTGTGGAAAGGGTCATGCCAATGGTGCGCGGCCGCTGTGGTGTGACCTGCCGGACCTGGCTGAAACTGAAGGGATTTCCGTAGGCGAAAGTGTCGCTGTAGGCGTTGGCCGGATTGGAGATGAAGAGCTCGGCGCCGGTTCGGCGGCCCCGAACTCCGACCGAAATTTTCGCCCTGACGTAACCCCCCATCTCCGGAGAGAGCGCCGGATCAAAGCTTACCCTTGAACGACCCACATAGTTGGCCTCGCCCACCAGCCGCAGCGTCAGGTCTCGGAAGACAGGGCGCTGGTAGATCGCCAGGACCCCGCCAGAGAAACCTGGTGCGCCCGGCAGCCCCCTGGTGAGTTCTGGCGCGTAGTCTGGATTGACGCGAATAATCCGCGTTTGCGAGAGCAGCCCATTGGCCTGCACCGTCAGGCCCATGTCCCATCGGTAACTGAGTTCGGCCTCAAACCCCGCGACCCGCGCGTCACCCACGTTTGCGGTGTACGGGATCCCCGACGGCCGAAACTGGTCGGTCTGGATGTTCTTCCACACATCATAGAACAGCGCTGAATGGGCCACGAGGCGACCGTCAAAGGCGTGGAGCTTGGCGCCAAGCTCATAGTTGCGCAGGCGATCAGGCCCGAAGGTTTCGCGTGCGGTCGCCAGCGGCCTGGCGCCGCCGGAATTGAGGCCGCCGGCCCGGAAGCCCTCGGAAATCACCGCATAGATCAGGTCTCCGGGTGACACTTGCCACTGCAGCGAAACCTTGGGTGAAACGCCGGAAAAGTCCGCCCGACGCTCAAAGGACCTTGGCGCAAAACGTTCAGACACCACATCGGACGTGGTCTTGCGGTTTATACTAAAAGCACGCCCGCCCACGGCCAGCGTCCACCCAGGCGTGATCTCCAGGGCGGCCTCGCCATAGGCCGCCAGTTCAAAAATCCGGTCGCGCCGGTCATCGCGATAGACCGTGGCGAGAGGACCTATCGGTCCCCGCGCCATCAGAGTGGCGGGCGAGTCTTCGACCGTGTCGGATCCATAGAGGCCGGCCAGCCATTGGAAGGGGCCCGCGCCACGCGAGGTCAGGACGAAATCCTGACTGAACATCTCGGTGCGCGCGGCGTCAGAATAGATCGCTCGCTCCGAGCCATTGGCTGTGTACAGGCTCGCGACCGCCGAAGCGTCGTAGATGCTGGAGTACTTATGGCGCACGAGCCCCGTTGAGGAGACGAGCTCGCCCCACCCCCAGGCCCCCCGAACCGTCGCGGCGAGCAGCCCGATGCTGCTGCCGTGCGGCTCAGCGACCCGGTGGGCGCGGTGAAGGCCCGATGCTCGGGCCGTGTAGTGGGTGTCATCAGACTTCAGGTTCTGCACGGTCCCAGCAAGATCCACTGTCCAGATATCGTTGGGCTGGAAGCTGACGGACAGGCGACCGCCGTAGCGTCGGGTGCGGTCGACGTCGGCGCGCCCCAGGTTGATGTCATCAAGATATCCGCCCTGCAGCTCATGGTAGGCCGACATGCGCAGCCCGCCGTCGCCATCAAACAGTGGGAGATTGGCGTAGCCTTCCAGCTCGCCACTCGGCGCGCCGTCCTGCGTCCAGGACGTCGAGGCTGAGACCTCCGCGGATCTGCGCGCCGGGTCGGGTTTGCGGGTGACGATCCGGTAGATGCCGCTGAGCGAGCCTCCGCCGTAGAGCGCGCCCTGCGGCCCGCGCACCACTTCGATTCGTTCCACATCCACAAGGCGCAGGTCCGGATCCGGGGCGTTGTAGTTAATCGGCGTATTGTCGAGATAGGTCCCCACCGTCGAGCGCGACCGGCCTGTGAAGGCGCCGTCCGACAGACCCCGCAGGATGAGCTTGTCCCGGCTTGGCCCCAAGTTGGTGGTCAAGACACCCGCAAGCTGCCCCGAAGTCTCACCGGGATCTGCCGCCCCGGTCGCTGCGAGTTGCTCGGCGGAAATGACGCTCACCGCCACCGCCAAGCGCTGGGTGCTCTGAACCCGTTTGGTCGCGGTGACGAGGACCTCCGAGACGGAGACCGGAGGGGTTGGAGTCATCGCGGCCGTGGCGGCCGCAGCCGCACTTACCTGCACAGAGCGGGAGCCCAGGACGCGCCAGCTGCACGGCGAGTCGGCCAGCAAACGGCCCAGCGCCTCTGGCACGGTGTAGGCGCCCTTCAGCGCCGCCGCGACCCCGCCGCCGCAGGCCGAAGCGCCGAGCAGCGAGACATCGGCCTGTAAGGCCAGGTCGATGAGGGATTCCGAATAGGGCTTGGCGTCAATGTCAAAGCGCACCCGCTCGGGCGCCGCCTCAGCCCCGCCCGCCGCAAAGACCAATGCGGACGCGCAGACGAAACCGCCCAAAACTGACCAACACTGATGGATCGGACGTCCCCCGCCGGATCGGCGCCTATTTTCTACGAAGCACGACGCCTTCGGGGGAGGTTATCGCCGTAATCGGCAACATTAAAGCCAGTCGTCCGACGACTTCGGATTGGCTGTCCATCACCAGGACCCCGGAAATAGGTGTCCGGCCAAGTTCCGGGTCGGCGATGATGATGGGTTTGGCGAATTGTCGGTTGAGGTCGGCGACCACATTGGACAGCGGCTCGTCGCGATAAACCATCCGTCCCGTGCGCCAACTGAACGCCACCGATGGTTCGATAGTGCTGAGGCGCGCTTGGTTCGCCTCGCCAATCGCCAACCGTTGGCCGGGGCGCAGAACATAGGTGCGGCTTGGCGCCCCTTTCGGATCAGGGGTGACTTCGACAACACCACGCCCAACCGTGACGGACAAACCGCCGTCACGGTGACGGACATCGAACTGGGTGCCCACCACCCGAACGACGTGGCCGCCGCTGTTGATGGTGAAGGGGCGACCGGGTTCGGCGGCCACATCGAAAATGGCTTCCCCCTCCCCCATCACCACGCGACGTTCGTCGCGGGAGAGAGTCACGACGAGCTTGGTCTCGGCGTTGAGCTCGACCTTGGATCCGTCGGCCAAGGTCACGGCTCGGCGCTGGCCGGTGGCCGTCGCATAGGTCTCAGTCACGGGCGTCGACGTCAGGGACGGGAGGACCGCCAGCACCAAGGCGGCCGCCGCGGCCGCACTGGCCGCCCCAGCCATCCATCGGCGCCTCAGTTGCTTGGCGCGGTGATGCTGGACGCGAGCGAGCTCGCGAACAATGTCTTGGCCAGAGGCCCCCACACTGTTCCAGACCGCCAGCGCCTGGTCATAGGCCAGGGCGTTTTCCGTGGCTGCATCCAACCAGGCGTCGAAGGCTTGCGCGTCGGCTGAGGTCAGGTCGTCGCTTTGCAGGCGCGCGATCCAGTCGCTGGCTTGCGCCAACGGCTCTTGCTCTCTGCCTTGGAGATCGCCGATCATCGGCCCACCTGCTCGATCCAAGCCGTAAGGGCGTGATCGAGAATTAAACGCCGCTGTAGCGCCCGATCCCCCCGTCCCATTCGAAATTGTGACAGGCTCATGGTCGCAGCTTTCGGATCAGCGTGCGCAAAGCCACGCTGACGTGCTTCTCTACCGCCTTGACGGAGACGCCCATGACCTGCGCCGTCTGGATCTGGCTCAGCCCCTCCAGCTTGTGCAGGCGAAACGCCCGGCCCATCTGCGGCGGCAACTCGGCGACCGCGTCGATAAGCTGGCTAAGCCTTTGGCGTGAGACAATCACTTCGTCGGCGGCGGGCGCGTCATCGATCTCCGCGCCACCGAGGTCTGTTCGCGCCACCATGCGCCATCCGGCGTCGCGGTTGGCCGAGCGTTGCGCGGCGCGCGCACGATCCAGCATAAGATTTGTAGCGATGCGGTAGAGCAACGCGACCGGCGCCCACGTCTCAAGCGGGTCCTCGCGGGTTGATAGCTTCAGATAGAGGTCCTGAGCGAGGTCCTCGGCAGCTTCCAGCGAACCTGTACGCGCCGCGAAGAAGCGCACCAGATTGGTCCGCTTCTCGAAATAGGCGCGCAACAGCGCGCTCTGCCCCTCATCCCTGGACGGCCCCGATGTGTTCAAGATCGTCCCGATTGCTCCAGTTGGCGACCTACACGGCGCTCGTTCATCAGGGCGCCTATTCCTGTCGGTCGCCAGGGTAGGGATCGGAGCTGTGTTGCGATAGCGGGCTCTCGCATCAGGGCATCTCAGCCGGAAACGGCTCAGCGCCGCCACACAAGGGCTGGCTGGCCCGAACCAGGCGTCTCAGCTAAGCGCGGATTGAGACCGCCTCAGCTCGGCGATGGCGCAGATGATGTCGTCCTATGCGACGAATGCATCCAAATCAGATGCATTGGTGGACGTCCCGAGGGTGATCTTGCGCAGCCAATGCAGTGGCCAGCATATCTCCACCTGGGATGCGATCCGGAGAGGTGACGGAACGGTCAAGGCGACCAGCTCGCTATGGCCCGGTCAGACGTTCGATGGCCGAGAGCTGGGCCTGTTGCAGCGCCTGCCCGGCCAGGAAGATGGCCCCAGACATGACTCCGCCCAAGGTCGAGTATTCCACAGTGCTGAGGCCACGCTGGTCAGCCATCAGGGCGCGGAGCGCCCGGATAGGAGCGGACCAAGATGAAAAGGCATGCGGGAATTCGAAGATTTTGTTTAGCACGTACGTCGCCTGAACAACTGCTGTGTTGTTCAAATTACGTTTTCGACCCTAAAGGCCGGACAACGGACGTAGTTTCATTAGTATGACGACGGCCGACGCAGGCAACATCTTGTAAACTATGGCGATGTCGCCGAGGGCCGAAGGCCTGCCCCGGTTCAGTCGGGGATCAGCGCGCGATCAGGCCTCCGATCTCATCGACGATGTCCAACTCGCTCCAGTGACCGTTCAGGCGATAGGAGCCGTCGGCCTGCAAGGTGATATAGCCGAGCTCCTGAAGGGTCTGAAGCCGACGCCGAACGGTCTGGCGTGGGATTCCCGTCATGTCTGAAAGCGCAGTCGCCGACAGGACTGCGCTGAAGGGGGCGTCGCCGAAGGTGGTCCCGCCGCCGTAGGCCCGCTGCTGTTCGGCGAGACCGGCGAGGTTGAAGGCCGACATGATCTGGAAGGCAGCCACATCCAGGCCCTTCTTCTTCCGAAGCATGACGAAGAAGCTGAACATCCGGGTGGAGATGCGCAGGCGCTGAGCGATGGTCTCCCCCCCCGGCGACGGGTGCGCCTGAGGCTCCAAAATCAGTTTCATGGCATTGTTGAACGAAATGACCGCGCCCCCCCGAACGATGTTCTCTCGGGACAAGGCGTCACAGTGCGACCCGACTCACAAGCCTATGGCAGCACGTCGTTACTCATTATGTGGGACAAACAACCTTTGGCTGAGCCCAACTCCACCTGACGTGGTTTAACCCACGCTTGGATTGTCTCTCAACAACTCCACTTGGCTGTGGAGTTTCTGAAACGTGCCGTCCTCGACGGCGATGGAAACCTGAGTCGCGGCGGTCAAGAGCGCGCCGACAGCGCCCGGCGCGGAGGCCTCTAGGCCCGCCAGAAACCCCATGAACGAGATCAGCAGAACCTGGATCCCCAGCATCTATGCCGGTCCCGTGGGGCAGGAGACTGGCAGCGGTTGGCCGGCTTCAGCGGCGGAGAGGCAGCGCGCCTCCACCACCAGATTCGTGAGTCGCTCGGCATAGGCCTTGACCGCCGGGCCGGCGACGTAACCGCCGGCGATCAAAGCCACCCCCAAGGTCGCCAGCACGATGGTGGCCTCGACGGAGGCCACGCCACGCCCGTCCCTCAGAAAGTTGCCAAGCAAGGCTCGCATCGCGATGAGACCCTTCAGCCTACGCCGGTTTGGGCGCCGGCGCCTTCCTGGGCGGCGGCAGCTTCTTGGCCAGCTTCACCTTGGTCGGCGCCTTCTTAAGCTTGGCAAGCTGAGCCTTGGTCGGCACCTTCTTAAGCTTGGCAAGCTGAGCCTTGGTCGGCTTCTTCTTAAGCTTGGCAAGCTGAGCCTTGGTCGGCTTCTTCTTAAGCTTGGCAAGCTGAGCCTTGGTCGGCGCCTTCTTAAGCTTGGCAATCGCTTTTTTGGTCGGCGGCTTCTTGACCTTGGGCAAAACCTTGCCGGCGACCTTGGCTTCCGCAGGCGTCGCAATCGGGACGACCGTCGCCGTAGTGAACATCAATGCTGAGGCCAGCACCATCGCGCGCAAAGCTGGTTTCATAACGCCCCCCAAATCTCGAGCTGGCGCGTCACGCGCCACATCCCATTTTTGTAATATGGATACCTGGCGATCTCTAGGATACGGGCGCTCAGATTGAGCGCGGCTCAGACTTCGTAGAGCACGCGCAGGAGAGCAAAGAAGGAGGGGCCCACCAGGACGATCAGGATCGCCGGCATGAAAAACAAGACCAAGACCACGATCATATAGACGGGGAACACCTCTATACGCTGACGGAGCTCGTACTCCCGGCGCTCAAAACTGTTTTTCAGGAAGATTTGCAGGCGTTCTCGGAGATCGTCCCCGTTCCGCTCAGCCTCGGCGACCTCGGCCACCAGGGCGGCGCCAGGGCCTTGGGAGGCCAGATTCCGCGCCACTGCGCCGCCGTCGAGGCCAAAGCGCAGGCGCCGCTCCACCACGCGAAGCGCCTCGATCATGGGCCCGAAGCGAACGGCGGTGACATCGAGCGCCAGGGCCAAGGCGCTGGCCGGCGGCGAGCCGGCCTCGGCCGCGGCCAATGTGGCCACCGCCACCAGCTCACAGGCCTCGTCCTCCAGAGCGGCGGACTTCCGCAGGCGATCGATCAGGCTCACTTCATGGCGTCCGAAATTAGGTTCAGGCTGATCCGCCCCCAGATCACCAGGGCCGCCGACAGGGTCACCATAAGCCGGCCCTCATCGGTGGCCAGGAGGCTGGCGAAAAGGGGGCCGGCTCGCACGGCGGAGGCCAACAGCACCAGGAAGAAAAAGGCGGTCATGATATTGGCCTGCCAGCGGATCTGGATCAGGGCCAGATTCCGCTTCTTGGCCAGATCCTCGGCCATGCCCAGGGCCTCGCGGAAGGCCATGAGGAACCCCTCCGGCGCCCCGCCCTGTTCACGATGCACCAGGCAGAGACGATAGGTAAGGTTGGAGAGAGGCCAGGCCTCGACCCGCCGCGCTGCGGTCTCCTCGGGCTGCCCCGCCGACAGCCCTTGCAGGGCTTGGGCCAGGGCCTGGGGTCCGGGATGAGGCGAACCTTGCGCGCTGGCCATCATGGCCGCCAGCAGCGGCGTGCCCGAACGTGAGACGGGGCTAACCTGCTCCAGTAGACGCGCCACTGCGGCGCGTTCGGCCGCAAGCACGTTGGCCTGACGCCCCCGCAGCAACTGAGCCATCAAGATCAGGGCGCCCAACCCCACAACAAGGCCCATGAGCAGGCTCTTGGCCCACCACGCCGTGGCGCCCAGAGCCACCAACCCCACCATCAGGGCGGGCCATGGCAGGGAGCGCAGCCACGACACTAGGCGCGTTCCAACCTGTGGATCTCCGACACCAGTCGACGGCCCGAGGCGTCGCGCTGCAGGAACACGATCGCATCGACGGCGTCACGCAAGGCCTGGCTCGGATTGATCCCCGACTGCCCCGCGGTCGCCGAGGCGTAGAGCGACTCCAACCGATGAACAGCGCCGGTGACCGATCCGGCGTGCAGGGTGCTCAGGGACCCTGCCAGTCCGATCGACATGGCGGCGATCATGTCGAACACCTCCTCGCCGCGCACCTCACCCACCACCAGGCGGTCGGGCCGCATCCGCAGGGTCTCCCGCACCAACTTGCGGATATTGGCTTGCTCCCCGTCGCCATGGTCGATCCGGCGGGTCTGCAGCTTGATGCAGTGGGGATGATCCACCTTCAGCTCGCTGACGTCCTCCACCAGCACGATCCGCTGATCGGCAGGCACCCGGCTGAGCATGGCGCCCAGCAGTGTGGTCTTGCCCACCCCCGGCGCGCCGGCGACGATCACGTTCAACCTCTTATCCACCGCCGCTTCCAGCCAAAGGCGCTGCTCGGCGGTGACGCCGCCCATGCGCTCCAGGTCCGCCAGGGTGTAGGGACGCGCCGGGAAACGGCGGATCGAGACGAAGGGACCGCCCATGGCCACCGGAGGCGCGACGGCGTGCATCCGCGACCCGTCCGGCAGTTCGACGTCGACCCAGGGATTGGCGCGGTTGATCGCGCGTTCGGCCCGGGCCACATGGCGATGAACGAATGCCACCAGATGCTCGGGGCCGAAGAAGGCGCCCTCGAAGGGCGTCAGCCGTCCGTCCTTCTCGTAGACGATGGCGTCCCAGCCATTGATCAGGATGTCGGTCACCCCGGGATCGGTCATTAAAGACTGGATAGGTCCATAGCCGAGGACTTCGTCAATCGCGCTCTGGGCCAGCTCGTCGGCGTACTGACCCGGAACATCGGGGCCGCGGGCGAGCAAGCCCAGGAAGAAGTCGCGAAGAGTCTCAGGTTCAACGGCCAGGGCGCCGACCCGCGCGGTGGGATAGGCGCGCGCCGCCTCATCGACGAGGGCCGAGACGATCTGCCGACGATCGAGAAGGCTGGTCATTTCAGAGGCGACAGCTTCGCCTCGACGGCCGGCGACGGCATGTGCTTGGCGGCATCCTCCACCCGTTCGGGGGTCACGATCAGCACCAGCTCGGTGTCGCTGTCGCGGGAGTCCCGCGAGCCGGCCAGCTTGTCGCCGATGTCGAAGGGTGTCCGGAAGGGCAGCCCCCTCTTGTTGCTCTGCGACTCAGACGACCGAAGGCCCGCGATAGCCACGCTTTCCCCGAATTTCAGCGTCACTGTGGTTTCGGTCTTGCGGGTGATCAGGCTTGGCACCTTGGCGCCGTTGAACTCGACAATATTGGCCATGTCTACCTGGCTGACTTCCGGGGCCAGTTGCAGGCGGACCGACTCGCCATCGACGATCAGGGCGGTGAACTCCAGGGTCACGCCATAGGGCTTGTAGGTGTATCCCACGGCGTTGTTCGTCACGCCGTTGGTCTGAGGGCTGGGAACCGGGAGCTCGCCGCCGGCCAGGAAGCGGGCCTTCTGGCCGCTGGTGGCGACGATGGTGGGCTCCGCCAGCATCGTGGCCGCCCCCTCGGAGCGCAGGTAATTCAGGAAGGTGTCCAGGACCAGTCGGTCGATTGTGAACTTGGCTGAGGCGAACAGGTCGGTGGTTGTGGCCGTGCCGATGGCGCTGGCGAACAGGTTGCCGATGGCGCCGGTCCCGCCATTGAAGCGGTTCTGCGCCTGCCAGCGGATGCCCAGCTCCTTGGCCTTGTTGCGGCGAACCTCCAGGACGCGGACCGAGACGGCCAGTTGATCGTTGGTGGCGCTGCGGATCAGGTTGATGATCTTGACGCCAGGCATGGCGCCGGTGGCGATATCCCCGGCCAGAACAACTGTTGCGGCGTTCGGCGCGTCGCCGGTCAGCACGGCGACGCCCGAGGATTTCGACACCGAGAGGTTCGGCACCTGGGCGGTGCGTGAGATCAGGGCCGCAAGGTTGGCGGTATCGGCGACGACCTCGACAGTCCGCCGCTCGATCTGCTGATTGGCTGCGTTCATCAGCATGACGTCGGCGGAACCCTCCTTGACGCCGAACAGCACAATCCGCCGGGCGCCGCGCACATCCACCTTCAGGGTCGCGTCATTGGACATGACCACGGAGCTGACGTCACTGGAGGGTGTGAGGACGAGAAAGCCACCCTCAGAGATCGTGTTGCGGACCTGGGCCAGGGCGGGCGAGGCCAGCGCCCAGACGACGGCGGCCAGCACCAGGTGACGCATCATTGCAGCTCCTGCTGCGCGACACCCGAAGGGGTGACCACCGATACGCTGCGGGTGGGCGCCGACGGCGCCTGGGCCGTAGCGTAAACGGAGGTATCGGCGCCCGCCTCGGCGTGATCGGGGACGGTTTCCAAATCCCAGATCTGGCGTAGGGCGCCCTGATTGGTCGATCGGGGGCTGTTGGCGCTGGCCAGCACCACCACGAGCGAACCCGCCTGACGCCAAGCGGCCAGGTCCTCGGCCTCTTCGGGCGAAACAGCGATGGTCACGGACGGATCCAGGCCACGGCCGCCGCGCTTGAGGCCAGATCGAACATGGAGAACCTGCGAGCCCTCCACCACGGTGGCGACGGAGGGCGACTCGGCATCGGCTTTGTTTCGGGCGCCGCCACCGACCACCGCGATGATGTTCACCCAACTGCCCTCACGGAGCATCTCCGTGGCCACGGAGAGTTCGTCGCCCATGAGGACGAAGCCAACCTTGCCGGGGGGCAGGGTCAGGGTCATTGCGCCGGCGTTGACGGCGATGACCGATTGCTTGAGCACGGGCTGGCCAGCGCGGATCGGCGCCACCGCCCGCCAGCCCCAATAGGCTTCTGACTTCTTGGAGCTATCGGTGATCCATTCCCCGCTGCGCTTACCCACGGCCGAGCGCCACACCGTGGTCTCAGGACTGATCACGTCACCAGGCTTCATGGCGCTGGTGGCTTGCAGATAGAAGGCGCCCGAGCCCTTGCCGCCGCCGGCGCCGGCGTTCGCCTTCAGGAAGGAGCCCAGGGCGATGGTGATCAACAGGGCGCCCAGGAAAAGGCTGACGTTCTTGATCAGAGGGGTGAGTTTGGAGGTGGGCTTGTTGCCGCCCCGGACGCCGAATAGGTCGGTTTCGCTCATTGACGTGCCCCCACGAGTTCTGCGATCGGCGACGGAAGGCGCGGGAACAATTGGGTCTTGACCAAGTGAACCACGACCGCGGCCACAGCCGCGGCGACGATGAACATGAGCAGGTTCTTGATCAGCGGGCCCAGCGGGCGCGCGGCGCTTTTCGGACTACTCAATGGATGCTCCCTGGCCATCGCGTTACAATACCGTTGAGGTCAGAACCTCGGGCCGCAAGGCGAGGAACCCCCCGACGATGGCCAAGGCATAGGGCACGCCCGCCGCGGCCGGGGCCTGCTTGTCGCGCAGCCTACGGACAAACCCGACCGCCAGATAAGCGGCTCCCACCAGGCCACCGGCGATCATGATGGACAGCACAAAACGGGTCAGCTCGATCGGCAGGAGCCAGACGCTGAGGGCGGAAATCAGTTTGATATCACCCCCGCCGAGGACCTTCTTCTGGTGAAGCCCTAGCCCCCCCAGCAGCACAACGCCACAGCCCACTAGAGAGTAAATCCACTCGCCCGAACTCAGCAGTACGGCGTGGACCAGCCCGAGTAAAAAGATCCCCAGGCAGACGAAATTGGGTATCAGCCTGCGGGTCAGGTCGGAAAAAACTGACCCCGCCAGCAGAGCCAGAAGGGTCAGGTTCAACACAGATTCTAGGTCGGCCATGATTGGGGCGCTGCGCCGGAAACCGGCGCAGCCCGCCATCAGACCGCGGGAGCGTCGCCGCCGGAGACGGCGTTCACGACGTTGTCGATCGCCGTACCCGCAGCTTGCGACAGGGCGTCGGAGGCGGTGAACACGCCGCCGGCCATCGCGCCGCCCATGGTCGAGTATTCGGTCGAGGTCAGACCGGATTCGTCCTTCAAAAGAACGGCCACTTGATTCAAAAGCTCGCGAAGCATTTCGCCCACTCCCCAATTTGCTCAGAGCACAGTGCTCGTCGCACGGACTTGGCCTCACGCTCCCGCTTCCGTCAAACCTCTAGGCGCTCACTTTGAGCGCGCCCGGCCGCAGGCTCCGGGCCCGAAAGTTAACGCTCGCCTCCTGAGGGGCGCCACCCACCGGACAAGCCAAGCCAGGCAGGGCAAGCGATCGCGGGGAAAGTGATCTTCCCTCGAAATAGTGGACGGGGTTAAGCCGCTCTACGGTCCATCTCGGCCGGACTGATATACCCCGTGCCGAGGGTGGGCGGCGGGGAGTGTGGCCTCGGCCAACCAATCCATCCGGTCCGGATGCATTGGTAGACGTTCCGAGCGTGGAATTACGCGACTAATGCATCCAGATCGGATGCATTGGCGGACGGTCCGAGCGTCGACGGCCTCCTGGATCGCAGCTTGACGGAAGTGCGGAAAATCCGTATTTTGCGGACTTCGGAGATGGCCATGCTCGAAGTCCCAGCAACCGAAGTCGCCAAGCGCTTCTCACGCTACCGCCAAGCGGCTCAACGAGAGCCGGTCGCTGTGACGCACCACAACCGCGTCACAGAGGTCTTGATGTCGAAACACGACTACGACGAGTTCGTACGGCTCAAGAGCCTGGCCACCCGCGCCCAATGGACCCACGAGCTGTCAGCGGAGTCGCTGGCGGCGCTCACCGAAGCGCGCGTCGACCCGGCGCATGACCACCTCGACGCCCTGCTGGACGAATAGGTCTCGTGGCCCTTCCGAAGCCGGAAGTCGGCCTCGTGATCCGGCTCAACTATCTCTGGCGACGTGAACGCGACCAGGGGCGTGACAACGCCCGCTACCCGCGCCCTTGCGCGATCATTCTGTCGCATCGGCGCGCTGCCGATGGGCTGACGATCGTCCTGGTCGCGCCAATCACCCACTCCGCACCGACCGCCGCTGGATCAGCCTTGGAGATTCCGCCGAGGGTGAAGGAACATCTGGGGCTGGACGATGCGCGATCTTGGGTGGTCACCGACGAAGTCAATGAGTTCGCCTGGCCCGGATTCGACTTAGAACCCAACCAGGATGGCGAGATCGCTTACGGCATCCTGCCTCCGCGGCTCTTCAACAAGATCAGAGACATGGTGCTTGAGAGCGCCCGATCCGGGGGCTTGGGTCGCATTCTTCGTTAGCCATGAGGCCGACGATCGCCTCAGCGACGCTCCGCCTGGAACCGGCTCAGCTCCGCGATGGCGCAGATGATATGGTAGAAGGAACTGGCGGGGGCAGGTTCGTCCACGAAGGTCCCGTCGGGCCGGAGCTTGTCGTACCAGACGCCGGCCGCCGGGGTTTGCAGGTAAAGCCACAGGCCGTTCGCGGCGGCCAAGGCGTCGGCCTCCTCGCCCAAGGCCAGAGCGGCCTTCATATATTCGGTCTGGGGCCAGAGCCGGGCCTGGGGCTCCATGACGGTGAGGTCGTCCCAGAGCGCGTTGACAGCGATGCCGCGGGCGTCGACGCCGCGCTTGCCGTGCTCGAACAAGTTTCGGGCGGCGTCGAGGGCGTCCTGGCGGCCCCGCAGCCGTCCCCAGCGCGACATCAGCCAGGACCATTCAAACTGATGGCCCGGCTCGACCCGCCGCCCGTCATCGCCGGCCGCAGGCTTCCAGTCCTCGTCGAAGAACTCCCGCAGGAAGCCGCCGTCCGCGTCGATGAAGGTGGAGAGCGCCATTTCGGCCATCTCGTCGGCGAGGCTGTCCCAGTCGCCCTCCCCCGCCTCGATCCAGGCCAGAGAGGCCTCGAGTATATGCATGTGGCAGTTGGACTGGTTGGGATGGTCGTCGGTCTCGCGGAAACCGGCCTTCGGGTCGCGCAAGGCCTGCAGGCCCGCGCGGGTCCGGGCCGCCTCGGCTGGCAGGTCGCGGCCATAGCCGCCTGCCCCGTGCATTGTCGCCATGCCCAGCAGAGCAAATGCTTGATCATAGACCGCGACGCCGTCGTCCAGCACCTGCCCATCGAGGGACACCAGCTTGCGGACCAGACCATCTGGGCGTTGGAAGTGCTCGAAGGTGTAGTCCAGGGCGTGCGTCGCCGCCTGCTTCCAAGGCCCCGCCCAACCCAGGCCGCCGGCCGTCGTGAAGACATAGACCTGTCGGCCCTGCACCCGTCCGCGGCGCGGCGCGGGCGCCGGATCGCCCTGAACGGTGAGCGCTTCCAGGACGCCACCGCGCTCATGGTCGACGCCGAGCCTCCACCAGAGCGGCAGAGCCGTGTCCTTCAGCCAGGCGTCGTAGGTGGCCAGGGCTTCGGAAAGCGTGTTGAAGGTCGCCATCTAGTCCTTCGCTCGCGCCGACTCGGCCTGATGCCAGCGCCAGGCGGACTCTATGATGTCGTTGAGACGGTAGCGTGGACTCCAGCCCAGGACCCCTCGCGCCTTGCGATTGTCGGCCACCAGGGCCGGCGCGTCGCCGGGACGGCGCGGCGCGGTCTGTGCATCGAAACCGCCTCCGGCCACAGCCTGGATGGCCGCCACCAACTCGCGGACGCTGGTCCCCGTGCCGGTGCCCAGGTTGAACACATCGCTCCCGCCGCCCGCCAACAGGTGACCCAGCGCAAGGACATGGGCGTCAGCTAGGTCGAGCACGTGAATATAGTCACGCACCGCCGTGCCATCGGCGGTAGGATAGTCGTCGCCGAAGATCTTGAAGCCGTGGTTCGAGCCCATGGCCGCGCGGATCGCCAGGGGGATGGCGTGGGTCTCCGGCTCGTGTCGTTCGCCGATGCGCCCCTCGGGGTCGCAACCGGCGGCGTTGAAGTAACGCAGGATCACCGAGCGGAAGCTGGAATAGCGGTCCAGATCGCGCAGGATCTGCTCCACCATCAGCTTGGAGTGGCCGTAGGGATTAAGCGGCGCCTGGGGATGGCTCTCGTCCATCGGAACCTGCACCGGATCGCCATAGGTGGCGCAGGTCGATGAGAACACCAGGGCATTCACCCCGGCGCGACGGGCCGCCTCGATCAGGCTGACCGCGCCCGAGACATTGTTCTCGTAGAAGCGGCCTGGATGCAGGACGCTCTCGCCAACCTCGATCAGGGCGGCGAAGTGGATGACCGCCGCGGGCTTGTAGAGGCTGAACACCTCGTCCAGACGCGCGGCGTCCCGGATGTCGCCCACCTCCAGCGGCCCCCACTGGGCGAACGCCGCGTGGCCGTTCGACAGATTGTCGAAGACCACGGGACGAAAGCCGGCTTCGGAGAGCCTCAGGCAGGTGTGCGAGCCGATATAGCCGGCGCCGCCGCTAACCAGGATTGTCTGCATCTATCCCCCAGTCGCGGCGGCGGAGACCGGCCCCTAGAAGAACCGTTCGGCGATCCGGATCGTGTCGCCCGGCGCAACCGGCGTGTTGGCGTCGAGGGAGTATCTCTCTTCCTCTTCGCTGTCCGGGCGCTTGATGAAGACCTTCTTCATGTTGGCGCGGTCGGTGAACCCGCCCGCCGTCGCCACGGCCTTCACCACGGTGAGGTCGCTGGTGAACGGGTAGGTGCCCGGGGACTTGACCTCGCCCAGGATATAGAACGGGCGATAGCTGAGGATCTCGACACTGACCCGCGGCTCCCGCAGGTACCCTTCCTTAAGCGTCGTCTCGACCGAGGCCTGCAATTCTCGCGCGGTCAGCCCGAGAGCGGGCAGCTCGCCGACGAGGGGCAAGGACACCTTGCCCGTGCCGCTCACCAGGAACTCACCCGTCAGGGCCGCCTCGCCAAAGGTGGTGATCCGCACCTTGTCGCCTGATCCGAGCCGGTACTCCGGAAGCGAACGCGACGCGACGTCGGGCTCGGCGGCCTTCGCCTCCGCGGCGACCACAACACTCCCAAAGCCCAAGCTCAGCGCCACTGAAACCAGCGCAATCCATCTCTTCATTTACAAAAACTCCGCACGCGGGCGTCCCATCAGGTTTCTACCGCAACGCGGCGCCTCACGGAATAGCAAGAATTGGACCACATCGCGCAGCAATGACTCGCGGATGGTTAATATCTAAAAACACGTATTAATAGATATATATCTCAATTTACAAATATATAACCACAACACTTCGATGACTTCACAGTTAACGCCAGGAAACCATCTCAATCAAGGCATACGAAACTACGTCAATTCGCCGTTCGGAAGGCCGTAAACTCTAAAAAACATCTGACAAGACCTTAATTGGGTGTGGCAGATGTTTGTTCTCCGGGCGCTTTTCAAGACCTCAGTTATACTAGGTCTGTCCATGCCCATGGCCGCCCAGGCCGGGCCGCTTTCGCGCTCCCCCCAACTCCCCGTTTCCACGGCCCAACAGATTTCCCAGCCGACCCTCGCGCCTCAGGGTTTCCT
This sequence comes from Phenylobacterium ferrooxidans, assembly GCF_042714595.1. Taxonomy (NCBI): domain Bacteria; kingdom Pseudomonadati; phylum Pseudomonadota; class Alphaproteobacteria; order Caulobacterales; family Caulobacteraceae; genus Phenylobacterium; species Phenylobacterium ferrooxidans. Next base: position 41,918 of record NZ_JAOTJD010000008.1, read on the forward strand.
GGCGTTCTGCAAGCGCAATCCGGAAGAGTGCGCGCCGGCCGCGTCGCCTTCCGCGCCTGCTGAAACGTCGACCTTCGCCGCCGCGGTCTTGACCGGCCTCGACAGCCAGGACGACTTCGGGACCATCGTCAGCCGCACGGTCACGGCCGCCAATCGGCCTACGCCGATGAACACTTGGTCGCCGATGAACACCTGGTCGATGTCCGACTCGTCCTGGCGGACGACCCCTTCCTACTTTGCGGCCGACCGCGAGATGTTTGCGCCGAAGGCCAAGCTCGGCCGCTCGGTCACCGTCAACGCCGCCGTCCGGATCGACGTGACCAGCGCGATCTCCGAGTTGCAGACGATGCGTCGGTCCCCGGAACCGGTGGCGGTCGCCCCCGAAGGCGGACCAGTATCGCTGGGCTCCGACTTCTGGACTGAGGTCGAGGCGATCAATCGGCAGGTGAACAGGGCCATCGTCTACCGCTCGGACATCTCCGAGCACGGGAAGTCTGAAGTCTGGAGCCGGCCCCTGGCCGAGGGCCGCAGCACCGGCGACTGCGAGGACTATGTTCTCGAGAAGCGCCACGCACTCATCGCCGCCGGCGTGCCCATGCGCGCACTCTCCATCGCGGTGGTTCGCACCTTCCGCGGCGAGACTCATGCCGTGCTCCTGCTGGACACCGACCAGGGCGAATACGTCCTCGATAGCCTGAGCAACAAGATCCAGCCCTGGAGGAAGACCGGCTATGAATGGCGCGAGCGTCAGATCGCCGGCTCGATGACCAACTGGGCGATGGTGGCCGACCCCAGAAACCAGGCGCCCTCGCGTAATCGCCGACCTGCCATCTTGCTCGCCTCCCTCAACTAGGACTGTCGCACCACGCCGACCAGCCTGCCGCCCCACGGCTACCGCACCCAGGGTGAAAACACCGCGGGCGCAGACCTCATCTCAGACGCGAGATGTGTAACCCACCAAGTGTGAAGAGCTTAAGTCAATTCTACCGAATCTGAGCCAAGTTCTTCGTCTCGGTGAATACAGGAAGAAGGCCAGACGCCAGTTCTAGCAGCAGGCGAACCCGGCTTCCGCTGTCGAGACGATCAATCGTTCCCACCAAATCAACTAAGGGACCGTTAACTATACTGACGCGCTCCCCCACCTGAAACGGCGCCAGAGGCGGCAGCCGGCCGTCCTGATCGAGGTGGCCGCGCAGAATCTCGATGAAGGAGGTGGGCACGGCGGCGGGTCTCGCGCCGACCATGACCAGGGAGCGGACGCCGAAGGTGTTGTTGACCCGGGTCCAGGGCTCCCGCGTCAGGTCCAGCGATACGAAGATGTAGCCGGGAAAGTAGCTCGCCTCCCGCTCCAGCACCCGGCGGGCATGGCGCACCGTGATCAGGCGCCTGGGGAAGAACACCTCATAGCCCTGGTTGACCAGCTGCTGGACAGCGTAGGCTTCGCGCTTGGGCTGGGTTTGCACCGGGTACCAGCGGCGATCATCTTCAATCATCGGCTCGAACCTCCAGCGCCAGAGTGTTGCTGCAATGCGGCATGGCGGTCAACCAACACCGCCGGCCTCCCCTCTCGTGGGTCCAGGACGCTGGTCTCAAGCGGCCTCAAGCACAGCGCTCCAGCGCTTCAGGGTCTGCTCGCAGGCAAAGCCAGCCTCGAGCATGACCAGGGATCGCTGGCCCAGAACCCGGGCCGCCTCTCTATCGTCGGCCAGCCGGGCGATCAGCGACGCAAGCCCCGCCCCATCGCCCACCGGCGTAGCCTCCCCGCTGCCGTGCGCCTGCACCAGGTCGGCCAGGTCCGACGGGCTGTCGACAATGGCGACCATGCCTCGGCCGGCCGCAGCGATGCCGAACACCTTGGAAGGAAACATCAGGCCGCGAAACTCCGGCAGCAACGACACCAGGTGCACCTGCGGCAGGCTCAGCGAGCAGGCCAGCAATGAGTGCGGTTGGTAGGGCTCAAACCGGAAGCTCCCCTGCAGACCCAGCCGCTCGACCTCGGCGCGCAAAGGCCCCTGCCCGGCACCGCCGCCAATCATCAGGAACAGGATGTCGGGCCGCGCCCGCAGGAGGTCGGCCGCCGCGACGATGGTGCGCCAGTCGTGGGCGCGCCCGAGGTTTCCGGAGTAACCCACCACGAACCGATCCTTCAGGCCCCAGGCCGCCACCAGGGGATTGTCCTCCGGCGCCACCGGACGGACGATCGTGTCGTCGCTCCAATTGTGCACCACCTCGACCCGCGAGGTCCCGGCCAGCGGCGTTACGATCTTGGCCATGTCCTCGCAGATCACGACATTGACGCTGGCGCCCCGCAGGCTGGTGTTGCGCAGCGACTTCAGGACTGCGCCGAGCGGACCGCGCGCGGCGCGCACCCCATAGGCGACGGCTATCTCCGGATAGAGATCCTGCAGCCAATTGACGAGGCGCGCGCCCTTCAAGGCGGCCGCCCAGTGGGCGAAGACCGAGATCAAAGGCGGGTCGGTCTTGGCCACCACGATGTCGCCCCGCTTCAGAGTGGTCAGCAGGGCCAGGAAGGCCGTCAGGTAGAAGGAGAGATAGTCCAGCGCGCGCCCTGCCAGGCCGGCGTTGCCGAAACGCGTCGTGAGCACCCGTTGGACCTGGACGCCCCCGATCTCCTCGTTTGAGGGCAGGATGCCCGGCGCGCCATAGAGCTGGCGGCTGGTGATCACGCTCACCTGCCAGCCACACGTGACGAGGTGTTCTGCGAGGCGGGTCAGGATCTGGCTGGTGGCCGACATGTCCGGCGCATAGAAGCGGTTCACGAACACAACCCGCCGGCCCGGGGTCGAAGGTTCTCCCACCCTAGGCCTGATGCGCCAGGAACCAGGCGTAGACGTCCTCGACGCCCCGCTTCAGGTCGATCCGGGGCGTCCAGCCAAGGGCGGCGAGCTTGCCGGCATCCATCAGCTTGCGCGGCGTGCCGTCCGGCTTGGAGCGATCCCAGGCGATGTCGCCCTTGAACCCCACGGCGTCGGCCACCAGCTGCGCCAAGTCGGCGATGGCTATGTCGTCGCCATATCCGACGTTCACATGCTGGTCGCCGGAATAGCTGGTCATCAGATGGACCAGGGCGTCGGCGCAGTCATCGACGTGCAGGAACTCCCGCCTGGGGGTTCCGGAACCCCAGACATCGAACGAAACCTCCCCGCGCACCTTGGCCTCGTGGGCCTTGCGGATCAGGGCCGGCAGAACATGGCTGTTCTCAAGATCGAAATTGTCGCCGGGACCGTAGAGATTGGTGGGCATGGCGGAAATGAAGTCATCCCCATGCTGCTGGCGATAGGCCAGGGCCAGCTTGAGACCGGCGATCTTGGCGATCGCGTACCACTCATTGGTCGGCTCCAAGGGGCCAGTCAGCAGAGCGTCCTCAGTGATCGGCTGGGCCGCCATCTTGGGATAGATGCAGCTCGACCCAAGGAACAGCAGCTTGCCCACACCTTCCCGATGGGCGGCCTCGATGACATTGGCTTCGATCATCAGGTTGTCGAACAGGAAGTCGGCCGGATAGGCCGCATTGGCGCCGATGCCGCCCACCTTGGCGGCCGCCAGGAAGATGGCGTCCGGCCTGGTCTTGGCGATCCACGCTGAGGTCTCGGCCTGCCGCCGCAGATCCACCTCGTCGCGGCCGCAGGTCAGAACCTCGCAGTCTTCGGCCGCCAGACGGCGGACGATCGCCGCCCCGACCATGCCGCGGTGACCGGCCACCCAGACCCGCTTGCCGGCCAGGGGGTAGATCACCTCACTCGCCATGACGGCGCTGCTCCCGAGCCACCACGATCAGGTCTTCGCGGACCATTTCTTCGCACAGCGCCTGCCAGGGGGTGTCGTGGCTCCAGCCCAGCTTGGCCTTGGCCTTGGAGGCGTCTCCCAGCAGGAGTTCGACCTCGGTCGGCCGGAAGTAACGAGGGTCGACCTCGACCAGCACGCGGCCGCTCGCAGCGCAGACGCCCTGCTCAGTGACGCCTGAGCCCCGCCAGTCGAGCTTGATGTCCACCTGAGCAAAGGCGTGGCCGACAAAATCGCGCACCGTCGTGGTCTCGCCCGTGGCCAGGACATAATCATCAGGCTCGTCCTGCTGCAGCATCAGCCACATGCCGCGCACATATTCTCGCGCATGGCCCCAGTCGCGTTTGGCGTCCAGATTTCCCAGATAGAGCCGGTCCTGCAGGCCGAGCTTAATGCCAGACACCGCCCGCGTGATCTTCCGTGTCACGAAGGTTTCGCCGCGCAGCGGGCTTTCATGATTGAACAGGATGCCGTTGGAAGCGTGCAGGCCATAGGCCTCTCGATAGTTCACCACCATCCAGTAGGCGTAGAGCTTGGCCACCGCGTACGGACTGCGGGGATAGAAGGGCGTCGTCTCGCTCTGCGGGACCTCCTGCACCTTCCCGTAGAGTTCGGAAGTAGAGGCTTGATAGAAGCGGCTCTTCTTTTCCAGACCCAGAATGCGGATGGCTTCCAGCAAGCGGAGCGCGCCCATAGCATCGGCGTTGGCGGTGTATTCCGGCGTCTCGAAGCTGACCGCCACATGCGACTGGGCGGCCAGATTGTAGATCTCGTCGGGCTGCACCTGCTGGACGATGCGGATCAGATTGGTGCTGTCGGTCAGGTCTCCATAGTGGAGAATGAAGCGCTGATCGGCCTCATGCGGATCCTGGTAGAGGTGTTCGATCCGGCCGGTGTTGAAGGACGACGAACGGCGCTTGACGCCGTGCACGACGTAACCTTCCGCAAGGAGTAACTCCGAGAGATAGGCGCCGTCTTGCCCCGTCGCCCCGGTGATCAAAGCCACCTTACCCGACCCAGATTTACCCACGCATCACGCTCCTTGGTCTACTCGCGCCCGGTATCGCGCAGGTTTGAACTTGCTCAGATCAGGTCGGATTTTCGAAAACCGTATCCGCCCGACGCCTATCAGGTCGTATCCAGATTTCAGTGCTAGAGGGCAAGACAAAGTGAAGGCTGAACGAAGTTAGAGCCCTACCGCGATCGAGTTTAGATCTGACCCCGTCCCGACAGCACGATCATCGCCGTGCGCCAGAAGATGAACAGGTCCACCCGGGGAGAGACGGTCCGGGCATAGAGGGCGTCTAGACGGGCCTTGCGGCGCGGCGTCACCTCATTGCGTCCGACGACCTGGCGAGCCCGCTGAGACCGGGCCGCGCCAGCATGGCGTGCGGAAAGCTGTGGCGCTCGAAGATGGCCGGATCATCCGGCAGCAGTGGGCGGGGACCAATCAGGCTCATCTGACCGAAGAACACGCAGAACAGCTGCGGGAGTTCATCCAGGCTCGACCTGCGCAGGAATGCGCCAAGCGGCGTGATGTGACCGTTCGCGCCCTGCAGGGTTTCTCGCGGCGACAGCGGCGCGTTGGCGTCCATGGTGCGATACTTCGGCATCCAGAAGGTGCGTCCATGACGGCCGATGCGTTCGGACCAGAAGAGGCCCGGTCCGCCATTGAACAGCACCACGAGAAGCCAGAGCGCAATCATCAGCGGCGCCAGGGCCACAAGCGCCGCGCCGGCCACGCAGACATCGATGATCCGCTTGGAAGGATAGAGGCCGAGGGGCGCGGCGGATGACTTCAAGACGGGTTCCGAACGCTCTGCCCGAGGTCGGGCCCGAAAATAGGCGACAAGCTCCGCACCCGCCGGCGGCGGGACTTCGACGCGTGCGTCTGAGTGGGTGATTTGCGTCAAGGAAGTCATGCAGCCCGTCATCAAGCCCTGGTTGCAACCTACAAAGGCCGGCCGGCCGTGGCAACGATTTGCAGCACCCGCCGCAATTTAGGCGCCATATCAGAAGGTTTCGCGAAGTTCAGTGACAATCAGACCTGAAAATGAGCGGCCGTTCGCCTGACGAGCGAACCTTCACGCGCCCGCCAAGCCCACTGGGCAGGGCGTGTTTGCTTTAGTGGGGTTGTTAAGCGGCGTCCATCACGGCGTCAGGCAAGACGACCGAAGCTGCGCTCATGTGTTCATGCGCGCTCGACACAGCTTGGACTCCGGGTCATTTCGGGTCGCGGTCGCCACGTCCGTAGACAAATCGACCCAAAGCGGGACGCGCGCACCCCAATGCTATCGGCCCGCCCCGACCTAGGCCGGGATCGCGAGCTCCGCCACCTTCGCCACCCCGGCCGCCTCGAGCGCCGCGATCAACTCCGCCACCGTCGCCTCCAGCTCCACCGCGTCCCGCCCGCGCAGCACCAGGTTCGAGCCGTAGCCGCCCTCCCCGTAGAAGGGGTAGCTCCCAAGGCTCATCCCCGGGTGCGCCTTGGCCACCGCCTCCAGGGGCGCGGCGATGACGCCCTCCCCCGAGCCCTCGACCCGCACCGTGCGGCTCAACACCACCGCCCCGCCCTTCAGCCGATGACCCACGTCCTCCAGCATGCCGCGCATGATCTGCGGCACGCCGGCCAGGACGAAGACATTGCCGATGGTGAAGCCGGGCGGGCCCTGGACCGGGTTCTTCACCAGGTCGCCACCGACCGGCACCCGCGCCATCCGCCTGCGGGCCGCGTTGGGTTCGGCGCCCCACCGGGCGCTCATCATCGCGATGATGTCGGGGTGTTCGTAGAGCTCGACCCCGAAGGCGGCCGCAACCGCATCGGCGGTGATGTCGTCGTGGGTGGGGCCGATGCCGCCGGTGGTGATGACATAGTCGTAGCGGGTCCGCAGGGCGTCCAAGGCGGCGATGATGTCTTCATGCACGTCGGAGACGGTGCGGGCCTCCATCAGGTCCACGCCGTGGACGCCGAGGTATAGCGCGATGTCACGCAGGTTGGTGTCCTGGGTGCGGCCCGAGAGGATCTCGTCACCGATGATCAACACCGCGGCGGTCACCGCCCCCTGCCCCGCCGGACTACCCATCGCCGCTCTCCTCGCCTAGATCAGGTTTCCGCTTAGCGTATCGGACGAGCCGCGCCCATGGACTTCGACCAACCGCTCGTTCGTGGCCGCCTGGTCAGCCGCTACAAGCGCTTCTTCGCCGATGTGGTGCTGGACGACGGGACGGAGCTGACCACCCACTGCCCGAACCCCGGCGCCATGCTGGGGCTGAACACGCCGGGCTTCCCCGTCTGGATTTCGAAGTCGGACAATCCCAAGCGCAAGCTGGCCCACACCCTGGAGATCGTCGAGGTCGACGGCGGTCTGGTGGGGATCAACACCATGCACCCCAACCGCCTGGTGGCCGAGGCCCTGGACCTGGGCCTGATTCCGGAACTGGCCGGCTACGCCTCCATCCGCCGCGAGGTGAACTACGGCGTCGCCAGCCGGATCGACTTCCTGCTGGAGAGCCCTGGTCGCCCGCCCTGCTGGCTGGAGGTGAAGAACAGTCACCTGAAGCGCACCGGCACCCTGGCCGAGTTCCCCGACTGCGTGGCGGCCCGGTCCCTGAAGCACCTGGGCGAACTCAAGGCCATGGCCGCCCAGGGCCACCGCGCGGTCATGCTGTTCGTGATCCAGCGCACCGATTGCGACGTCTTCGCCGCCTGCGCCGAACTCGACCCCAAATACGCCGCCGGCCTGATCGACGCGGCGAAGGCGGGGGTTGAGGTTTTGTGCTATGCTTGCCACATCGGTGCGGACGCCATCCGCATCACCCACGCCATCCCCTGGCGCGACGCCCCGGCCGTCGCGGAGTAACGAGCATGACCCTGACCGACGTCCTCGAGGCCGAGACCCGTACCGGCGAGATCCGCCTCCATGGCCCGGAAGGGTTTGAGGGCATGCGCGCCGCCGGCAAGCTGGCCGCCGAGTGCCTGGACATGCTGACCCCGCACGTCGTGCCCGGCGCCGTCACCGACGACCTGGACCGGCTGGCCCGCGAGTTCGTCCTCGATCACAAGGCCCTGCCCGCCTGCCTGGGCTATCGCGGCTACACCAAGACGGTGTGCATCTCAGTCAACCACGTGGTGTGCCACGGCATCCCCGGCGAGCGGGCCCTGCGCGAGGGCGACATCGCCAATATCGACGTCACCGTCATCGTCGACGGCTGGCACGGGGATCACAGCCGCATGTACGGCGTCGGCCCCATCGCCCCGCGCGCCAAGCGGCTGATCGACGTGACCTATGAGGCCATGCAGCACGGCCTGGACGCCGTAAAGCCCGGCGCCCGGACCGGCGACATCGGCTTTGCGATCCAGCAGTATGTGGAGGCGCAGCGGTGCTCGGTCGTGCGGGACTTCTGCGGCCATGGCCTGGGCCGGGTGTTCCACGACGCGCCCAACATCCTGCACTTCGGCCACAAGAACAGCGGCGAGCTGCTGCGGCCGGGGATGTTCTTCACCATCGAACCCATGGTGAACCTGGGCAAGCACCCGGTGAAGGTCCTCGCCGACGGCTGGACGGCGGTGACCCGCGACAAATCGCTGTCGGCCCAGTGCGAGCATTCGGTGGGTGTGACGGAGACTGGCTACGAGGTCTTCACCCTGTCGCCCATGGGCCTGTTCAAGCCGCCGGTTCAGGGCGATTGAGGCCTAGAAGAACATCGCCCGGGCGGCGATGATCAGCAGGGCCCAGCCCGCGAGACTGCCCACGGTGATGAAGGCCAGGGACCGGCGCGGCGACCAGCGGCGGTCATCATCCTGGTGTTGAGAGAGACTGGCGGCCAGATCGGCCTGCAGCTGGCGGGCCGGACTGTCGATCGGATCAAAGGCGCCGTCCGCCAGACGCACCGGCGACGGCGCGAGAACCCAGGCGTCGGCCGGGACCGGCGGAATGCCGAGGGCCTCATGGGCCGCTGCAGCGCGTTTCTGTGGGCGGGCCATCGCTTGGATCTCCAAGAAGGACTCAACCTGACCACCTTGAGTCTAACAAATCATCTCCCTGCGTAGTTACTGAGCGGTTAGCTGCGTCGATCCGCCTCGTCCGCCCCTTGCCATTCGGGAACGAATAAGGAACATTACCGGGCGAACGGTGGCGGAGCGGGTCCATGGCGGACGGTGGCGAACTTCAGGAGGCCTGGAGCGGCGAGCTCTTCCCCGCCAAACCTGCCCCCAAGGCCCGGCCGCACTACCACGGCCACCGCGACCGCCTGCGCGACCGCACCCGGGCTGGCGGGTTTTCGGGCCTCCCGGACTACGAATTCCTGGAGCTCTATCTCTTCCGCACCATTCCGCGGGGCGACGTCAAACCCCTGGCCAAGGCGCTGATCACCCGGTTCGGATCCCTGCCCGGCGTGCTGGGCGCATCCGTCGACGAACTGAAGACCGTGGTCGGGGTCGGCGACGCCGTGGCCCTGGACCTGAAGCTTCTGCAGGAGGCGGCGCTGAGGGTGGGCAAGTCCGCAGTGATCAAACGCCCGGTGATCTCGTCGTCCAGCGCGCTGTCGGCCTATGTCCGCACGGCGCTCGCCCACGAGGCGCGCGAGCAGTTCCGGGTGCTGTTCCTGGACAAGAAGAACCAGCTGATCGCCGACGAGGTGATGAACCACGGCACGGTGGATCACGCGCCCGTCTATCCGCGAGAGGTGATGCGGCGCGCCCTGGAGCTATCGGCCAGCGCGCTGATCCTGGTTCACAACCATCCCAGCGGCGATCCGACGCCGTCGGGCGCCGACGTTCAGATGACCCGTGAGATCGTCGAGGCCGGCCGGTCCCTGCGCATCGCCATCCACGACCACCTGGTGGTGGGCCGCGATGGGGTCGCCAGCTTCAAGGCCCTGGGGTTGTTCTAGTGGTCGTTGCTCACCAGCAGGTCGCCAAGCCGGGCCCAGTTCAGCGCTGAGTGCATCTGGGCGTAGATGGCGCTCATCCAGCCCTGGCGGCGCAGCAGCAGGAAGACCTCGTCAGGCAAGGCGCGCAGCTTGGCCTCGTCGATGGTGGCGAAGCCCGCCATCTTCAGGTCGCCGCCGGTGGGCAGCTGGATGGTGGCCGCCCGGCCCTCGAGCATGCCGCAGGCCACCAGGGCCTCGACGAAGGGCGCGGTGGCGAGGTCCGCCGCGCGCAGCGATTTGCAGAAGTCGAAGGCCGACTTGACGATCCGCGACGGCTCTCCATCGGCGAACAGGGGCTGACCCGCCCCGTGCACCAGGATCTCCGGATGATCCTCGATGCAGAGCTGCACGCCCCGATCCTCCCCTTCGCCGTATTCGGCCAGGATGAAGGGGTAGCGGCGGACATAGGCTGGCACATAGGCGCCCTCCAGCCAGGCGCCCTTGGCGTCAACGAACAGGTTCTCGTCCTGCCGCAAACCCACCACGGCCACCGGCCGCGCGCCGCCCTCGGTGGTGAAGGCGATGGGATAGGAGAGCGCCGCGATCGGAATCTCCGCCAGGCTGACGGGAATGGCGTTGGTCTTGCGCGCAAAGCCGTAATCCAACGCCTCCGCCAGCCCCGCCGCGCCATGCGCGGTCGGGTGAAGGGCGACCGGATTCTGATAGAAAAGTGGTCTCATCACGTAACGAACAGCTCCCCCAAGCTATTCCGTCCGCAAACCTAAGGCGGCGGACGATTGCTCCTTTAATCATGGGTTAAGGACTGACGCCATCCCGCATGCCACAGCATGGGTGACAACAGTCGCCGACCCGCTCGCGCCGCGCTTGCGTCCAGCTTGGTAGGGACACCGGGAGTCGAACCCGGACGGGCTATGCCCAACGGATTTTAAATCCGGTGCGTCTACCAGTTCCGCCATGTCCCCGCGCCAGAAGCGCACTCACGAGCACCCAACAGGCTGGAAAATCAGGCCTACAGCACGAAGCTTGCTGACGTCGAGCAGAACGATGCAGGCGACTTTGCCTCGGACGAGCCCCCGGGAGAGATATTCCAGCAAAAACAACAGACTGTCTGCACTAGTCACTCGACTGTTCCGCTCTTACTGAGCATCAATGCGCTCAGGACATGCCTTCGTTCGCGCCCCGGATTTTGGGGCTTCTGGCAGTGGGGCGCTCATCGCGCCGGCCAGGAGACACTGCATGACGCAATTTCAGATCACTCAATCTCGAACCTGGGGCCACAACCTCACCGCGACGGTGCGCGAGAAGCCAAGACTGCTCGCCCTCCCCTCGCCTCTCCACCAGGAGGAAATCCGCGAGATCCTTACTCTCCAGCAGGCCCTTGATCGGTATCTCGCGCGCTGTCGTTTGAAAGGTCGATCTGAAGCCACGATCCAAGGCTACCAGGACGTAATCACCCGCCACGGTCGCGATTGGCTGGACCGGACTCTCGACGAGTTGGGGCGCAGTCGACGGGCCTTTACCGCTCGCCATACCCACGTCACGCTCAACTCAGGCCCAACCACGGCCAACCACTTCATGCGCGCGTTCCGAACGATCTATCGCCACGCGCGCAGGTTCGACCCGGACCTTCCGGCGCCCCCGACGGAAGTGATTGAGTATAATCCTGAGCATCGGCGGGAGACGATCATAACCGACTGGCCCGGGTGGCTGGAGGCGGTCCAGGCGCAGCGGAACCCCATTGTCAGGGACTGGTACCTGTTCCTTGCGTTCACCGGCATGCGCAAGACGTCTGCAGGCGCCGTCCGGGTTCGGCACGTCAAATTGGATCGCGGATTCCTGCATGTGCCCAACCCAAAGGGTGGGACTCGCCGCGCCTTCGACCTGCCTCTGTCGCGGCACTTGACGGAAATTCTCGGGGCGCGGATCGCAGAGAACGAGACCCAGTATCCTGGATCTCCATGGCTATTTCCGTCCCTGTGGTCAGCGCCTGGGCACATTACCGAGGTCAATTCTCGCTACCTCCCCTCCCCGCACGTCCACCGACACTCCTATGCGACGGGCGCCAAGGCCGCGGGCCTGGACGGATACGACATCAGACTCCTTCTCAACCACAAGATCACCGACGTGACAGGGCGTTACCTCCACGCCTCCATGCTCGGCGCCCACCTGCAGGCCTGCCAGGAGCGTGTGACAGCCTGGCTGCTCAATCAAATGACGCCCCCAGCCCAAACCGCGGGGAGGGCCCATGAAGGTCAATGACTTTGAGCAGGCCCTCAAGGGCCTGGAAACGGTCATCGGGTGGATGGTGGAGGATCACCATGACCTGGCGATCAGCGCCATTCCCCGGGACCCTCAGGATCGTCGCCGGCGCCTGGAACACCTCGGCGCCTTTGCCGGAGATCTCACCGAGATCTGCCGGGCGGCCACCGTCGTCATGGAGCGCTGGGAACAGCTGGTCATCGCCACACAGGAGGCCCGCCAATGAAGGCCATCAGCGAACGCCAGGGCCGCCTGCTGGCCCAAGCCATAGCCTCTCCGCTGGGCGCAGTGCCTCTTGGCGAGAGGGGGTCCATCGCCGGCGCCGGGAATAGTTTTGCGGCGCTCGTCCGCCACGGACTGATGGTGGTTGCGGAAGACGAAGACGGTGTTCGGCGGCTCGTGATCACGTCGGCCGGCCGGGCGGCGATGAGCATAGAGCCAACACCTGACCGCGTGCGGCGAAAGGTGAAAAGGGCATCGCGGACCCACGACGCGATCGCCGGTTTGGAGCCGCCAGAACCTTCAGAGGAGGAGTCCGAAATAGCAGCCGAGGCCGGCCCGGGGGGGCGGACTGGCGTGATGTTGCGCCTCATCAGCCGACCGGAAGGCGCAAGCGTCCCCGAAATCATGGCCGCGACGGGGTGGCTCTCCCACTCCGTCCGGGCCGCCGTCGCGTCCTCCCTACGGGCCCGGCTGGGCTATCAGATCGAGCATCTGAAGGGGCCCGATGGCGGGGGCTACAGGCTGTTGAGTGATCCTCCTTGAGGTCGAATGGAAACGGCAGCCACCATGTCGTCGAGATCGATACGGAGTTCAGGAAGGCATCTGGTTGCCGCCGCCTACGAGCCTGGAGTCCAGAGGCTAAACTCTCTGAATCGGCCCCGGATACTGCGCCACAATCGCGTCGGACGTGACCAGAACCATGCCTTCGGTCGTCGCCTGCGCCACCAGAATCCGATCAAAGGGGTCCTTGTGGATCGGCGGCAGACCCTCAATCGCGACCGTATGCACGCTCGTTATTGAAAGCTCACTATAGCCATTGTCCATGAGACCCCGCCTCAGCAGATGGGGATCGACCTTAAAGTCAGCCCGGCCAAGGCCGTTCTTAATAACGACCTCCCAGAGACTGGCCGGGCTGAAGAACAGCTCGTTCGCCGGATCATTTAGCAACCGAACCGCTTCCGCCGGCATCTGGTCTGAGCCGCCCGCCGCCCACAGGAGCAAGTGGGTGTCCAACAACAGCTTCACTCGGTCGGGCCGGCAAACAGGTCGTCAATCTCGCCGACTCCCATTTGATCAAAATCCTCCGGGACCTGGATCCGGTCGGCCATGAATCCGAGTCGCTGGACCTCGCCCGACGCCGGGGTGCCCAAAGCCATCACCTTCACAAGCGGTCGCCCCGCCTTGGCGATGATGAAGGCTTCGCCCTTAGCCGCCTCATCTACAAGCCGCGAGAGGTGGGTCTTGGCCTCGTGGATGTTGATCGCCTTCATCAGGTCACCTAAACTTAGTCTACCAACCTTAGTCTACCCGAACCTGCCCGCGGTTCAACCGGGGTCTACATGCTAACAGAAGTCCGCTGGGCAGGAGGCAAGCCGTGAGCGAGTTCGAGAGCCACCCCGGATACGCCCAAACGTTGGTAGGCGGCGCCGGTCGCGCCTGATCTTGTCCTTCGCCGCAGGCCAACCACGTTCCCGTGGACGGTCTTTGCGAGGAGAGGATGTCAATATGGACAATCAAAAGCTCAAGATCGCGGCCGCCGCGTGCCAGCTCGATTTGGCCCGGGCCGATTTCTGGGAAGACGTGGAGGAAATGAAGCCCATCCAAGTGGGGGCAATCCTCTGTGAGGCCGATGACGTTGCTTTTGGTTGGTCGGGTAAGTTCGATGGCCGAGCGATGTTTTCAGTTCTCGTCGAGAGCACTCCGGGCGTGAGGACTTGGTGCGAGTGTGAACTGCATTTCAGCGGACACATGGAGGCTGGCGAACCGCTGATCTACTGCATGTCGGCGGACGTTGAGCAGAATGCGGAGGCGTAGCCTCAAATAGGGGTTGCAGCAGCCTCGAACCTGCTGTTGGCTCCCGCGGCCTGAGACGAGGTGGAGCTGGGCGCCCTTTGGGCGCCAGCGTGATGCGTTCAGCTCTGATGTAGTCTCACCAAGTGACGGCGTGACGCCCGATAGGCCCGAGACCTCCCCGCCCTTTGCGGGTGGCCTTGGCGCATCAATCGGAGCCGCCAGGCTAGACGCAGGCGCGCTCCGAACACTCGGAGCTTCCATTTTGCCTATCCATGAAAATCAACAAGTGCAGCTGCTGCCCGTTGGGCGCTTGAAGCCCTTCGCCAACAACGCGCGAACCCACTCTGAAAAGCAGGTGGCGCAGATCGCTGCCTCGATTCAGGCCTTTGGCTTTGTGAATCCGATCCTCATTGACGCCGAGGACCATGTGATCGCCGGCCACGGTCGGCTGGAGGCCGCCAAGCGGCTCGGGCGCGAGAGCGTGCCGACCTTACGCATTGAGCACCTCAGTGAGGACGAGAAGCGCGCCTATGTGCTGGCCGATAATCGGATCGCGCTGAACGCGGGCTGGGATCCCGAAATTCTGAGGATCGAGTTCCAGCACCTGACCACTGTCGAACTGGATTTCGATGTCGAGGTGACCGGATTCTCGACCGCGGAAATCGACCTCACCATCGATGGCGCCGGTAAGCCGCAGAGAGATGACCCGGCTGACGCCGTGCCAGACAGGCCGTCCGCTGCCACCGCCGTGACCCGCCGTGGCGATCTCTGGGTTCTCGGTGACCACCGACTCTTGTGCGGCGACGCTACGCAGCAGGTTTCCTTTGAGACGCTGATGGGGGAGAGCCGCGCGCGCATGGTCTTCGCTGACCCTCCGTACAACGTGCCGATCGATGGACATGTCTGCGGGCTGGGCGCCGTGAAGCATCGTGAGTTCGCGATGGCGTCAGGCGAGATGACGCGGCCCGAGTTCGTGGGCTTTCTGACGTCTGTGTTCGGGAACCTTGCTGCGGTCAGCCTGGATGGCGCGATCCACTTCCAGTGCATGGATTGGCGCCATGCGGGCGAGATGATTGAGGCTGGCGAGGCCGTTTACTCGGAGCTGAAGAATCTCTGCGTGTGGGTGAAGGACAATGGTGGCATGGGCTCGCTCTATCGTTCCAAGCATGAGCTGGTCTTCGCCTGGAAGGTCGGCTTCGCGCCGCATACAAATACCGTCGAGCTTGGAAAGCATGGGCGCTACCGGACCAATGTCTGGGAGTATGCGGGCGTCAACTCAATGAGAGCGGGACGTATGGCTGAGCTCGCCATGCATCCGACCGTGAAGCCCGTCGCCTTGGTTTCCGACGCGATTAAAGACGTCTCTAAGCGCGGAGAGATTGTCCTCGACTGTTTCGGGGGCTCTGGATCGACTCTGATCGCGGCTGAGAAAACGCGCCGCCAGGCCAGGTTGATGGAAATCGACCCCGTCTATTGCGATGTGATTGTCGGCCGCTGGCAGGCTCTGACGGGTAAGGTCGCGCGTCTCGACGGCGGTTTGAGCTTCGCCGAGGTGCGTGCTGAGCGCGCGGCTGAAATCGAACGGCTGGCTGACCTCGCCTTGGGGGAGGTGACGCAGTGAGCGCTATTGATCGGACGGCCAGCGGCCGCTTTGCAAAGGGCAGTTGCCCGAACCCAAAGGGCCGTGGCGCGAAGTCGCCGAAGCTCCCGAAAATCCATCGCTTTGCTCAGATGAATAACCACGCAGCGTTTGCGATCGCTGAGCAGACCGTGACGATGACTGTGGGCGGCGAAGTCAGAGAAGTGAGTCTATACGAGGCGAATCTCTTCCAGCTCGCGACCGCCGGCGCTCAGGGCAATCGAATGGCGGCCAAGGTTTTTATAACCGAGGTTCAGCGGGCGGCGCATGACTACGAGGAGCACATTGGAACCTCGAACGCCTTCATTCTGCGGAACCGCGAGCTCGAAGCGATCTGCCAGGCTCAGCAGGAACGACTGAACGAGCTGGGCGAGTCGCCTCCGAAGGGCGGCGGGGTCTGGGTCGTTTCGGACCGGAAGCATGCCGAGCTTCAGGCCGACCGAGAGCGTCGGCGCGGGGCCGAGTCGTCGGAGTAGCGTGAATACCGCGACTCTATGCGCCGAGGGCGATGGCGCCTTCGCGTAGGTCGCGGCAAAGTCGGTCGAGGTCGGCGACCTCGGCCGGCGATGGGTCGCGGCCTTCGAACCTGAAGCGGCGATGCTCCAGGAAGAGCATGATCCAGAGATCTGAGACCGTACCGATCCAACGGCCGTCCAATGCCCGCCGCTTGCGCATCGACTCCATATGGCTGCGTGCCTCGGGCGGCCCCTCGACTCCAAGCAACCTGTACCCGTCGATCAAATGAGCGAATTCAGCTGACGTGTCCCACCTCAGGTCGTCTGGGATCGAGCTGAAGTCGCCCTTGGCGGCTTGATCCAGCCACCACGCAGAATGTGCTGCGTCGCCGCCCCCACGGCGCTCCGCCAGATGAGCGCGCAGGATCTCAAGTGCGACACGCGGGGCCGTCGCCCCAAATAGCCGCTGCACCAGCCGCTCCATGGTCTCGACCCGCTCGAAACGGCCCTTTGAGACCTCACGAAGGTCCTGGCGCAGGGTCTTGATCCCCTGGGTGTTGGCCTTGGAGTGGCGTGCGATCTTGTCGCCGAGGGGCGGAAGTGGTGCGCCGGGGGCGCCGCCGAACCAGTAGAAGGGGCCAATCTCCAAGGTCTGGGGATTGGCCACCATCCACACCACACACCCGCTCGCCTTCCGCCCGAGACCGAGGTTGATATTGACGGAGGACCGCGCCCCTCCCCGCATCATGCCTTTGAGCTGGATGTGGCGAATGACCTCCCGGGCGTCGACGACCAGATCGTAGCCCTCACTGTCGAACTCAGAGCGCAGAACCTCGAATGAGCATCCGACCTGGAGCAGCAGGATCTTGGAGAGCTCCACCAGGAAGATGTGCTCGAGCGTCTTCTCCAAAAGGACCGAGTGCTTGGGACTCGAGAGGTCAAACATGACCCTTGGTTCGCTCTGGCCAGCCATCAAGTCCAGAGAAATGAGACTCATCGTCCGTAGAACGATCGTCATCATCGGCGCGCGATGGCGAGCATGGATGTCCGCCGGCGCCTCGCTGAGAATATGAAGCGCATGAGGCGTGAGCGCGGGTGGTCGCAGGAGCAGCTGGCGCACGAGGCGGGGCTCGATCGCACCTATGTCAGCGGGATGGAGCGCCAGATCCGCCATCCAACGATCACGAGTGTCGAGAAGGTCGCGACGGCCTTGGGCGTAACGTTCGGCCAGCTTCTCGACTGAGGCTGTCGCCGCGTCGATAGCGGCGAGCGGTCCTGTTCCAGATCGTTTCAGGCCCTGTTTCTGTGGGGAACAGGGCCTGTTTAATGGGTGGTTTCACCCCCAACCCACCGTGCCGAAACGCCGGAATGCTAAAACAAAGCGGGGTGATAGCGCACCATTGCGAGACCGCCGGGCTCAGGAATTTAGTAAGAACAGGCAGATCAGGCGCCGCCGCCGTAATCAGGTTGTCACGACGGGAGGGCCGCATCCGGTTCGGATGCATTAGTCGTCTAATTTTAAGTCTGGCGCGTCTACCAGTTCCGCCATGTCCCCGCGCGGTGCGCCCGGGGGACGGTAGGGCATCGGACCCGGTGAGGCCATAGGCGGCCGGGACCTAGGCGGAGGTGGTGATCCGGAGCGGCGCGCGGCGCCGGGCGATGGCGGCGGCGATGTCCTTGAAGGCCAGGGGCAGCAGGGCCCAGGGTTCCAGGCAGTAGCGCGCGAACATCCGACGCGGCTCCTGGGCCAGGCGGAAGGCCCAGACCAGGCCGGCGTCGCTCATCCAGGGCGGCGGCGCGACCTGGACGTCGGCCTCATAGTCGAAGGCGGCCCCTACCGGCATGATCACGCAGTCGGGCAGGGCCTCGAGATTGGCTTCGATCCACAGCTCCTGGCGCGGCATGCCCATGCCGACGAACAGGATGTCGGGCTTGAAGGCGGCGATCTGCGCCAGGGCCTCTGTATTGCCAGCGGAGCCGGGCGTGGCGTCGAAATAGCCGTCGCGGCCGCCGATCACCGCGCCCGGATACTTGGCCATCAGCCGCTCCGAGGCGGTCTCCACCACCCCCGGCGCGCCCCCGATGTAGAAGACCCGGTAGCCCTTGGCCGCCACCATGCTCCAGAACAAGGGGCGGAAGTCGACATAGCTGCAGCGGTGGAAGGTGCGGCTGGGCATCCCCAGCAGGCGGGCGAAGAAGATCACCGGGGTGGAGTCCATCTCGATGATGTCGGCCTTGGCGAAGAAGCTGGCCAGCTCGGGGCGCGTCTTCAGCAGGTAGAGGCTATGGCTGTTGTGGTTGGCGATGATCGCCTTGCGGCCCGCGGCGATGAACCGCCCGATGTGATGCATCACCTCCTGCGGCCGCATCAGGTCGATGTCGCCCCCCAGGATGCGAATGCGTTCCGTCGTCCGGCGGGCGGTGCGGAATGGGGCAGGCTGGGCGCCGTCCATGGCGTAAGGCTTCCGTCAGTGGCGTTCAGAGGCGAGAGACTAGGGCGGTGGCGCTTAACAAAGGGCTGAGGGTGCGGATCGAACGGGTGCTGGCGGCGGCGGGGCTGACGGGCGGCGAGGCGCCGGACCTTGTCGGCCACGGCCAGTCAGGCGACCTGGTGGCCCGCTGCGGCGGCGCTTTCGTCAAGATCACGCAACGGTCCCAGAGCTGGAACGCGCGGGCGCTCGAGCGCGAAGCCGAAGTCCTGCGCTGGCTGGCCGGAAGGGCGCCCGTCCCCAAGGCCCTGTGGTTTGGCCAGGTCGACGATGATCTGGCCCTGTTCATGGAGGCCGCGCCGGGAACCGCGGTCTCCCACGTCGGGAAGCCTGAGGCCGAGGCCGCGCTGGCGGCCACCATTCGAACCCTGGCCGCCCTGCACGCCACGCCCATCGCCGACTGCCCTTTCGACCTGCGGCTTTCGATCAAGCTGGCGGAGGCCCAGGCCCGCGTGGCCGACGGCGCGGTCGACGAAAGCGACTTCGACGCCGAACGGCTGGGCCTGAGCGCGCAGCAGGCCTGGGACCGGCTCACCGCCATGATTCCCGTCACGGAGGACCCCGTCCTGACCCATGGCGACGCCAGCCTGCCCAACTTCGTCTGGAACGGCGGGGCGCAGGTCACCCTCATCGATCTCGGCCGCTTCGGGATCGCCGACCGCTATCAGGACCTTTCACTGTTCCTGCGCTCGGCCGAGCGCAACCATCCGCAGGTCGACGCCGTACATCTGCTGGCGCGCCACTATCCCCTGGCCGATCTGGACCAGGCGCGCCTCGACTTCTACCGGTTCCTCGACGAGTTCTTCTGATGTCCCCACCGATCATCGTCTGGTTCCGCCGCGACCTGCGCCTGGCCGACAACCCGGCTCTGGAGGCCGCGGTGCGCGCCGGCGGGCCGGTCATCCCGATCTATGTGCTGGACGAAACCCCGGGCCTGCGGGCGCCGGGCGCAGCCTCGCTCTGGTGGCTGGACAAGTCCCTGGCCTCGCTGTCGGCGGATCTCGAGGCCGCCGGATCGCGGCTGGTCCTGCGCCGTGGCGTGGCCGCCGACATCGTCCTGCAGCTTGCCCGGGAGACCGACGCCGCCGAGGTGCTCTGGAACGCCGTCTTCGATCCCGGCCATGGCGAGCGCGACAAGGTCCTGGCCGAGGCCCTGAAGCGCGAGGGCGCAGAGCCCCACCGCTTCAACGGCGGCCATCTGGTCAACCTCGATGACGTGAAAACCAAGGCGGGCGGCGACTTCAGCGTCTTCACCCCCTTCTGGCGTACGGCCCGCCAGGCGGTCATCGACGGCGGGTCGATCCCGGCGCCCTCGGCCCTGGCCACCCCCGCCGCCTGGCCCGCGTCCGATGCGCTGTCGGACTGGCGCCTGCACCCCACCGCGCCGGACTGGTCCGGCGGCTTCAGCGATTGGCGGCCCGGAGAGGCCGGCGCCCACGACGCCCTTGAGGTCTTCACCGCCCAGGCCCTGAGGAGCTATTCCACCGGGCGCGACCGGCCGGCCGTCAACGGCACCTCGCGCCTCTCCCCCCATCTGCACTTTGGCGAGATCAGTCCCAAGGCCTGCTGGCGCGCCGCCCAGGCCGCCGCCCATCACGGCCAGGCCAGCGACGGCGAGGCCGAGAAATTCCTGGCCGAGCTGGGCTGGCGAGAGTTCAACGCCGCCATCGCCCGCGGCCCCGATCTCGCCAAGACCAACTTCGACCGCAAGTTCGACGCCTTCCCCTGGCGCGACGATCCTCAAGGCCTGGAGGCGTGGAAGCGTGGCGTCACCGGTTACCCCATCGTCGACGCCGGCATGCGCCAGCTCTGGACCACCGGCTGGATGCACAACCGCGTCCGCATGATCACGGCCTCCTTCCTCACCAAGCACCTGCTGATTGACTGGCGGTTGGGAGAGCAGTGGTTCTGGGACACCCTGGTGGACGCCGATCACGCCTCCAACGCGGGCAACTGGCAGTGGGTGGCGGGGTCGGGCGCCGACGCGTCGCCCTATTTCCGCATCTTCAACCCCATGCTCCAGAGCGAGAAGTTCGATCCGCCCGGCGACTACATCCGCCGCTGGGTTCCCGAACTCGCCCGGCTGCAGGCCAAGGTGATTCACGCGCCGTGGACCGCGGCCGCCCCGGTGCTGGCCGGGTCCGGCGTGCGGCTGGGCCACGACTACCCCCGGCCCATCGTCGACCACGCCCTCGCCCGCCAGCGGGCCCTGGACGCCTATGCCGTGATACGGACCGCGCCAGGGGCTACGCCCGACGAGGACTGAGAAGCCGCTCTCAAGCTTCTCGCGGCGGGTTATCCACCCAGCTGTTGCAACAGACCTTGCCCAGGCGGGTTAGGGCTGGATGCCAGACTTTGGGCCCAGCCTCTACATCGTCACTCTCACGGGCCTGGGCCTGCTGATCGCGCTTGTCGCGTGGCTTCCCCTGGCGTTGAAGCGCCTGCCGCTGTCGCTGCCGATCATTTGCATCGCCTTGGGAGCCGGCCTGTTCAGCCTGCCGCAGGTCGGCCTGCGCCCCCTGCCCTTCAGCTATCCGGAGATCACCGAGCGGTTCACCGAATTCGTGGTGATCATCGCCCTGATGGGTGCGGGTCTGAAGATCGATCGGGTCTTCCACGTCCGCCGCTGGGCCGTGACCTGGCGGCTCCTGGCCATCACCATGCCGCTCTCCATCGCCGCCATCGCCCTGCTTGGCGTCTGGGCCGGCCTGCCCTGGCTGGTCGCCCTGCTGCTCGGCGCAAGTCTCGCCCCCACCGACCCCGTGCTGGCCGCCGACGTCCAGGTAGGACCGCCGAAGACGGGCGAGGAGGACGAGGTTCGGTTTGGGCTGACGTCAGAAGCGGGCC
This sequence comes from Phenylobacterium ferrooxidans, assembly GCF_042714595.1. Taxonomy (NCBI): domain Bacteria; kingdom Pseudomonadati; phylum Pseudomonadota; class Alphaproteobacteria; order Caulobacterales; family Caulobacteraceae; genus Phenylobacterium; species Phenylobacterium ferrooxidans. The sequence continues at coordinate 63,319 of NZ_JAOTJD010000008.1, forward strand.
TCAATGACGGCCTGGCCTTCCCCTTCGTCCACCTGGCCATCGTGCTGGCGCTGTCCAGCCAGACCGGCGAGCCCTGGCTGGCCGACTGGCTGAGCTACAACCTCGCCTGGAAGCTCGCCGCCGGGGTGTTGGGCGGCTGGGTCATCGGCCGGCTGTTCGGTTGGCTGACCTTCCGCGTCCCGTCGGAGAGCAAGCTCGCCAGCACCGGCGACGGCCTGATCGCCATCGCCGCCACCTTCGTGTCCTACGGGGCGACGGAGATGCTGCACGGCTACGGTTTCCTGGCGGTGTTCGTGACCGCCCTGACCTTGCGCCACTCCCACAGGCAGCACGAATTCCACCGGGAAATGCACGACGTCACCGAACAGGTTGAGCGCCTGGCGATGATGGTGCTGCTGCTGCTGTTTGGCGGCGCGCTGGTGAGCGGACTTCTCCGGCCCCTGACCCTGGTCGATGTGGGGCTCGCCACGGCAGTGCTGCTCGTGGTTCGGCCAGCCGCCGGCCTGATCGGCATGATCGGCCTGAAGGCTGATCGGGGCGAAAAGCTCACCCTGGCCTTCTTCGGCATCCGTGGGGTCGGTTCGATCTACTATGTGGCCTACGCGCTCAACCACGCCGCCTTCCCGGAGGCCGAGCGGCTGTGGGCCATCGTGGGCCTGATCATCCTGTTGTCGATCCTGATCCACGGCCTGACCGTCACGCCCATCATGCGCAAGCTCGACCGCAGCCAAGGCCGCGACCCGGACGCGCCCGAGCGTCCTGATGAGGAGCCCCCACCCGTCCTGGCCGATGCGCCCCCTGAAGGCCAGACCCGCGAAGCCTGACGTTGGCGTACCAGGTTCTGGCGCACGATCGAGCTCCTGGCTATCGTGGCCGAGTATCTGTTGGGGGACAGAGTCATGAGAAAAGCAGGCGAACGCCTGTCGGGGCGCCAAGGGACGTTCGTCCTGGGTCTGGCCGCCTTCAGCATCATGGCGACGTCGGCCGACGCCGCCGCCAAGCGCCGGCGTCCCCCCGCCAAGCCAACTCCCGCGCCGGCGGCGCCCATCGATCCCCATGCCACTGAGCGCGCGCAGATCGCCGCCTGGCGTGACCGGCTGTTGTCCTCGACCTTTGTTCCGGAACGCACCCTGGCCATCCTCGGCGACGGGACCATGCCGAGGTTCGGGCAGAAGGCCTGCGACAAGGAGGCCGCCCCCGCCACGGTCGCGCTGGAGATCAAGCCCAAGGCCGGGAAAGGGCGCCCCGGCGAAGACCACAGGATGATCGGCTACCGGGGCGACAGCGGCGCCTGGTGCATGGCCGCGGGCGTCGGGGTCATAACCTTCGCCGATGGGTCGCGCTGGCTGGGCCAGGTGTCAACGGTGGGCGACGGCGGCGTTGGCCGCAACTTCCTGCCGCGCCCCGACGGGCTGGGGGAGATGATCGCCCAGGATGGCTCCCGATCGCCCCAGAAGGTGGCCGCGCGCGCGGACATCCCGTGGGGCTTTGATGTGCGCGAAGCCCTGCCTCCGCCCCCGGCGGGAGCCGTACCCATCTCCCTGGCCGCCACGCCCCCAGCGCCGAAAGCCGTCGCCAAGCCTCCGGAAAAACCCGTCGAGAAGGCTCCGCCGAAGCCCGTCGTGAAGGTCGCGGCGAAGGCCCCGCCCGCTCCGGCTCCGGCTCCACCCACAGCAGCGAAGTCGCCCATGGGTCTGCTGGCGGGTTTTGGCGCCGCAAAGCCCGCCGCGCCGTCGGCTGCCGGCCAAGCCAAGCCGGCGAAGGCCGGCGTCTTCGCCCTGGTGGGAGGCGCCCCCTCGCGCGCCGCCGCGCCAAGTCCAGTCACCCCGGTGAAGCTGACCGCCGCCCCGCCTCCGGTCAGGGTTTCGCCGTCCCTGGCGGCCGCCAAGGCCGGCCCGGCGCTGGCGCGCCAGGCCTTTGAAGTCGTCGACGGGACCACCGGCCTCTACATGTCCCCCTTCACCTCCGACGGCGTCACCTCGGCCTGGATCACCAAGTCCATGCAGGTGAAGGCAACGGGGCAGATCGGCTCGATGGCTGGCAACTATCTTGGTCAGAAGGCGATGGAGCAGGTGCCCTTCGTCGGCGGCTTCCTGGGCAAGAAGGCGGGCGCGGCGGTCGGGCGCCAGGTGGCGCTAAGCGCCATTGGCGGCGAAGAGTTCCTGCGCTCATCGACTGACCTCTCCTTCAACAGCGCCGAGGCCCTGGTGGGCTGGACCCTGGCCAACCACGGCGCGCGCGAAGACATCGGTCAGGTCATGCAGGCGGTGATCGCCATCTATCCGGATGTCCAGACACCCTATCTGGTGGCGGCCCAGCAGATGAAGAAGAAGCCCTGAGATCGGGCCGTGGGCTAAGCTCGCGCTTCGACCCGGGACCTGGCGCCGGCGAACCCAGCGAGGGCGCAGAGGGTCAGGACCGCGAAGAGAACGAGGCCAAACAATATCTGTCCGGCCGGGTGCAGCCAGTAGAGCAAGGCCATGAGGACTGTGGTCATCACATTCGCCGCCAGCGCGAGGACCCGGCCAAGTCCAGTTGGCTCTCGCAGGGCCAGCAGGTTGAGCAGGCCTACGGCGAACACCCCCACGCCTGTGCCCGCGAACCAGAGCGCCGGGACAGTCAAGTCTGCATAGAGACGAGTTGTCATATAGATGTGACCAACTGCAAGCAGAAGCGCCGCCCAGGTTCCAATCCAATGCATTCGCGCGAACACGGCGCCCTCCCTCTACCTTGGCCATCCACCTGACCGCGTCTCACTGACTGGTCGCAGCCATGGATTGTCTTGGACACGACTTGCGCAACGGCGCAATGACGGCGTGTTAAGCGCCTCCTGAGATTGAAAGACGCAAATGGCTCCCAATCCCACCAAAGACACCCGTCTCGCCTGTGAATGCGGCGCCGTGGAATTCAGGGTGTCTGGGTCCCCGATTCTCGGGGCCGCGTGTCATTGCGGAGATTGCACCGCGGCGGCTGCGCAGTTTGAAGCCCTTGGGGGAGCCCAGTCCCTGCGCGACAGCGAAGGCGGCACGCCGTGCATCCTGTTTCGCAAGGATCAGGTCACCTGCCTGAAGGGCCACGACCATCTGCGCGACCATCGGCTTGACCCCCAATCGTTGACGCGGCGGGTCGTCGCCACCTGCTGTGCAAGCCCGATGTTCCTGGACTACGAGAAGGGGCACTGGTTCTCGGTGTACCGCGCCCGCCTGGGGCCGGACGCGCCGCAGCTTCAGATGCGTATACAGACCGGCGAGATGTCACGGCCCGCGGGGCCCTTGCCGAGCTACACGGGCTATCCGCCCAGATTCGTGCTCAAGCTGATGGCCGCCCGTCTCGCCATGATGATGGGCCGGTGAACGCGAGCGCCCTTCGTCCATGCGACTGACCGTCTATACCGACTTCTCGCTGCGGGTGCTGATGTACGTGGCCCTGCATCGCGACCGCCTGCCCACCATCGCCGAGATCGCCGCCAGCTACGGCATCTCCAGGAACCACCTCATGAAGGTGGTCTATGAGCTCGGCCTGGCCGGCTACATCGAGACGGTGCGGGGCAAGAACGGCGGCCTGCGCCTGGCCCGCGAGCCCGAGACGATCATCCTGGGGGAGGTGGTGCGCCGCACCGAGCCCGACATGGCCCTGGTCCCCTGCTTCGATCCGGTCAATGGCGCCTGCGTCATCACCCCGGCCTGCAAGCTCCGCCGCGCCCTGCACGAGGCGCGCGCCGCCTTCCTGCAGGTCCTGGACGGCTACAGCCTGGCCGACCTGGTGGAGAACCAGGGCGCCCTGCAGGCCCTGTTGGCCCGGGGCCCGCCCACCGAGATCTCCGACCCCTAGAGCATGTCAGGCGCAAGTGGGCGCCGGTTCGACGCCCGAAAATGCTCTAGATTCAAGAAGATAGACCCTTTTGATCCGATCCGGTTGATTCAACCTGATCCGGAAACGGTCTAGACGCGTTCGGGCGCGATCGGCCGGCCCTGGTGGCTGAAGGCCGTGCGGGCTGGCGGTCCCGGTCGGCCGTCGAGGCGCGCGGCCCAGGCCTTCAGGCGCTCGCCCACCGAGACGGTCGCCGACGGCTCGGCCTCGACCTCCTCCACCCCGGCCACCTCGGGCACGTAATACTGGACGATCCGCTGCACCCCGCCCTTCAGGGTCAGGCGCGCCGACGGGCAACCGCCGCAGGCGCCGCGCATGTGGATCCAGAGCACGCCGGCCTGGGAGTCAAAGCGATCGAACTCGATATCTCCGCCGTCGCGCGCCACGCCGGGCCGCACATGCCGGTCCAGCACGCCGCGGATCTCCGCCTCCAGATCGGTGTCGCCGGAGGTCTCGGACGCGCCGGCCGGCGCGGCGCCCCGTGGCGGGGCGCGGACCTCCCGTTCCAGGACGACGCTCAGGGCGGCGACGACCTCCGGGCCCAGCCGGGCCCAGGGCCGACCCTGGACCCGGGTTACAGTCACGAAGCCTGGCGCGACAAAGACCCCGCCGACCCCCGGGAGCGCCAAGAGCGCGACGGTCAGGACGCTTTCCAGCGCCTGGAGCCCCTCCCCGCCCCCGGCGTCCGCCGAGGGTGAGAACTTCATGGCGTCCGGATTGGGCGTCGGTTCGGTGGTGATGAACACGGTCGCTCCTGCCCGCAGGCGCGCGCGGCCGATCCGCGCGGAGGCCTAGCCAGCCTTAAACCAATATTGTAGATACATGTTCCAATCGCAACCTAAACAGATCCCCCCATGAGCTCCCCGTCCATTTCCGCGTCCCCTCCCCGCCACGGCCCCGGCGTGGCCGTGGGCGTCACCGAGGCGATGATCGGCGACCTGGTCCACGGCTTCTACGCCACGGTCCGGACCGACCCCACCCTGGGCCCGATCTTCAACCGGATCATCGGCGACGAGTGGGACGCCCACCTGGCCAAGCTCTGCGATTTCTGGTCCTCGGTGATGCTGATGACCGGCCGCTTCAGGGGCTCGCCCATGGTCGCCCACAGCAAGATCCCCGAGATCGCGCCGGCCCACTTTGTCCGCTGGCTGCACCTGTTCCGCCAGAGCGCCGAACGGCTGTGTCCGCCGCAGGCCGCGGCCGTGTTCGTCGCCAAGTCGGAGATGATCGCCCAGAGCCTGCAGTACGGGATCGCGGCTGCCCGCGGCGAGCTTCCACCCCTTACCGGCACGACCGGATCATGACGCCCCGCCCCCGCTCCATGGAAGGACTGACCTTGCTCCATTTCCTGATGCTGCCCGCCAACGCCGTCTGCGACGCGCTCGGCGTCGTCGACGAGCACGAGCGCGGCATGATCCGCATGCTCGTCAACATGCTGCTCTGGACCACCCTGGGCGCCGTGGTCTTCATGGTGGCCTGGGTGCTGGTGGTCTGATCCCCTCGACCGCTCACGGCGTCACCTTCATCACCCACCAGGGCGAGGCCTATCGCCTCCCCCTGCGTCCGGGATGGACGCTGATGAACCTGGCGCGGCTGGGCAAGGTCCCCGGCATCGACGGGGTCTGCGGCGGCAATTGCTGCTGCGTCACCTGCCATGTCCATGTCGACCCGGCCTGGCGCGCCCATGCGGGCGAGCCGTCGGCCATGGAGGAGTCCATGCTGGACTTCGCCAGCGAGGTCGATGCCGGCTCGCGCCTGGCCTGCCAGATCAGGATCACCGAGGACCTGGCCGGCCTCGTGGTCCGCCTGCCGGAGCAGCAGTTGGTCCTGGGCCTCTGAGCCTCAGGCTTCGATGATGTGCGGGACGAACCGGGCCAGGTTCTTGGTGATCACGCTGTCGTCCTCCCGCACGCCCACCCCAGCCGGCTCGGCGCCGACGATCCAGGCCCCCACCACCGGCCGCTTGCCGTCGAAGTCCGGCGGCGGGTGATAGGCCTGCAGGATCGCCCCCTCGGCGCCATAGCCCTGGTCCAGCACTGGCTCGTCACCGCCGACGACCTCGACATTGGCGCCCTCGCGCGAGAACAGCGGCTTGCGCACGTACCGGGGTCCAAGCGCGCTCGCGCCGGCGTCCCCCTCGAAATAGGCCTCCAGCAGATTGGGATGGCCCGGGTGGCGTTCCCAGAGCAGGGGCAGGATCCCCTTGTTGGACAGGATCGCCTTCCACGGCGGCTCCAGCCAGCTGACCTTGGCGGTGGCCAGGTAGGCGGCGTAGGGCTCCCGCAGCATATGCTCCCAGGGATAGAGCTTGAAGGCCGCCTGCAGCAGCAGCCCCTCGCGGTCGGCGAACTGTCCCTCGGCGTTCACCCCGATATCGGTCATGGCCACGAACTTCGGATCGAGCCCGGCCTGGCTGGCCAGGTCCTCGAAGAACCTTACCGTCTGACGATCCTCGATGGCCTCGGCGTCGCTCGCGAAGTGGACGAACCCGCCGGTGGGAAACAGGGTCGCGAACCGGTCGCGCAGGGCTTCGAACAGGCTGTTGAACTGGTCGGTGCCGGGCGCCAGGGCGCCGGAGGCCAGCAGCTCCTCGAGCCAGAGCCACTGGAAGGTCGCCGCCTCGAACACACTGGTGGGGGTGTCGGCGTTGTACTCATAGAGCTTGGGCTTGGCGGTTCCGTCATAGCCGAAGTCGAAGCGGCCATAGAGGGACGGCTCCTTGGCGCGCCACGAGCCGGCGATGAAGTCCCGATGCTCCGCCGGGATCGCCAGGCGTCCCATCAGTTCGTCGCTTCGCGAGGCCTCGTCCACCAGGTCGAGGCACAGCTCATGCAGTTCGGCGGCCGCCGGCTCCAGATCCTCCTCGACCTCCGCCAGGGTGAAGGCGTAGGCCGCGCTTTCGTCCCAATAGGCCCGGCCGTCGGTGTGGTGGTAGACGAACCCCACCGCGTCGGCCTTTTCCCGCCAGTCGGGGCGGGGCTCCAGCGTCAGGCGTCTCACCCTTGGTCGTCACCGGTCTTGGCGGCGCTCTTCTGCTCGATCTGCAGGACGGGCGCCGGAGCCGACAGGCGCGCCAGGATATCGTCGGCCGAGGACTGGCCAGGACCGATGCCGGCCAGCCGCAGCTTTTCGTCCAGGTCCGCGCCGGTGCGCATGTCTTCCAGTTCGCCGGCGGCCTTGATCCGCTCGCCGCGCACGGCCTGGCGTTCCTTGATCCGGGCCAGGCTGTCGGCCGCCGACCCCAGGGACGATCCGGCGCCGGCCCCGCGGGCGGCCACCGAGGCCTGGGCGCGCTGTACCGACTCGTTGACTTTCACCACCTCCACCTCCCGGCGCAGGGTCTCGATCCGGCGGTCGGTGGCGGCGATGGCGGTGTGCAGCTGCTCCTCGGCGGCGCGCATGTCGGCGATCTGCGGCTCCTTCACAGACACCTGCTGCTCCAGGTCGGCGATCCGCTGGGCCACCTGGCGGGCCAGGTCCATGTCGCCCTTGCCCACGGCGGCGCGGGCCGAACTCTCGTACTTGATGGCCTGCTCACGGAAGCTGGCCACCTCCTTCTCCAGGATGCGCCGGCGGGCCACCAGGCCAGCCATGTCGTCGCGGGCCTTACCCTGGGCGGTGTCGGCGTCGCGGATCTCCTGATCCAGGATCTTGATGGCGTTGGCGTCGACGACGCCGGCCGCGGCGTCGTGCGCGCCCGCGCGGCCCAGGGTGAACAGCTTGCGCCAGATGGTCATGGGAGAGGCTCCGGAGGCTCGGGTTTAGGCGGCGGGGGCGAAGGAGGTGCGCAGGTCGGAGGCCGCCTCGAGGGCGTTCTCAGCCAGCATGCGCAGCTCGACGAGGATGTCCTCCAGGGAGGAGCTCGTGGCCAGCTCGCCGAACAGTTCATAGAAGTCGCGGTCGGCCACGGTGGTGATGCCGAAGTTCGACAGGGGCACCAGCTTCTGGGCCTTCAGCAGGAATTCGTTGAAGGCGTGGCGGTCTTCCTGTTCGTCCACCGGCCACAGCAGCACCGAGGCGGCGATCTGCTGGTCGCTGACGCTGACGAAGATTTCCAGGTCGCCGGCGTCGGGCATGGTCACCAGCAGCACCGGGTCGGCGCCCTCCACCACGCGAGCGGCGAGGGCCTCCCCCTCCCCGCTTGCCGCCTCCAGGGCGGTCTTCAGGGAGCGAACAGTCCAGGCGGTCTGCGTCATCAGGCGATCCTTCGGTGGTGACAGGTTCATACAAGATGGGTGGCCGGGCGCCAGCCGTCGAGAGCCACCTTCACCCTTTTGCGCGCAAGCACGCCGTCCTAGATAGGAGATCGGTCTTACCTCGGGTTCAGGTCATGTTCAGTAAGCTCTTCGGTCGCAAAGAGGCCGCCCCCGTCTCGGCCCTGCCAGAGATCCGCAACGTGACGCTGGGCCGGACGCTGTGGGTCGACCCCCTGGCCTGGCGTCGTCTGGGCTCGGAGCGCCGCTTCCCCCTGGACCAGGACACCCTGGAGATCACCGCCCAGGGGCTGGTGGACCTGAAGGAGGGCGGGTTCGTCCACCGGTTCTACACCGACGACCACGCCATGTTCCAGGCGGTCTCCGACGACCGCGAGGGCCAGAGGGTCACCGACATCACCATCTTCGTGCCTTGGGAAAGCACCTATCCGGGCGGTCGAGCCGACCGGGACGCCTGGGCCCAGCGGCTGCGGGCGCGGACCTTCACGAGCGCCGGCCTGCCAGACTACACCCGCTTCTGGTTCGGCGAGGAGGCCGAGAGCCAGGATCCGGTGACCTTCTGGGAAGACCTGCACGACGACCGGGATGGGGTTCCCGATCGCCGGATTTTCCAGACCTGCATGCTGTTTTCGCGAGAATTGCCGGGCGACGCGCGCGAGCTTCTGCTAGCCATTGAGCAGGAGACCGAAGACGGCGAGGTGTCGTTCGAGGTCATGCTCGGCGTGCCTCTCGAGGTCGGCGAGTTCAAGGCCTGACGCTGGAGATTTGCTGAGATGTTCGACCTCTACGGCTTCACCGCCAGCGCCCTTGCCTTCCTGGTGGCCTTCGTCGCCGCCGGACTGTTCACCGTTATCTTCAAGGTCCTCTACCAGTGGGCGACGCCCTATAATGAGGCCAAGCTGATCCGGGAGGGCAACACCGCCGCGGCCCTCGCCCTGGGCGGCGCCCTGCTCGGCTACGTCATTCCCCTCGCCTCGGCCCTGTCCCACACCATTAGCCTGATCGAATTCTGTGCCTGGGCGGCCCTGGCCGGCGTCATCCAGATCGCCGCCTTCACCCTGATCCGGATGATCGTGATGAAGGATGTCACCGCCCGCATCGAGCGCGGCGAGATGGCCGCCGGCGTCTATCTGGCCAGCATCTCCCTGGCGGTGGGCATGCTCAACGCCGCCTGCATGACCTCCTGAATCGCCCATGTCCGATCCCCGCCCCCGCAAGCGCTCCGGCGCCGTCACCCTCACCAGCCTGATGGCCGGCTCGGCCATCTCGATCTCCGCCTGCGACAGCGCGCCGCCTGCCACCCAGTGGGGCGATCCCCCCGCGGCAAGCTCGGGCCGCACCGTGGAGGCCTCCAGCTTCACCTCGCTGGCCGACTGCACCGCGTCCGGCAGCTTCACCGCCGAGCAGTGCTCCACCGCCCTGGCCCAGGCCCAGAAGGACAGCGCCGAGAACGCGCCCAAGTTCGGGGACCAGAAGAGTTGCGAGGAACGCTACGGCGTCGACCAGTGCGTGCCCCGCTCCAGCCAGGGCGGCGGCAGCTTCTTCACCCCCCTGCTCACCGGCTTCATTATCGGCCAGGCCATGAACAACCTCGGCGGCTATCGCGGCGCGCCGATGTATCGCGACCGCGACGGCGGCTTCACGGGCGGTTCGGGCTATCCTGTGTCACGCGACTACCTCACCGGACGCACGCGGGTGAATTCCGACAGCTTCGACGCTCCCCGGGCCAACGCCCCCACCCGCGTCCAGAGCCGCAGCTCCATCATCTCCCGCGGCGGATTCGGCGGCGGGTCCCGGTCCTACGGCGGCTAGTCCGAAAGGATTGAGTGCAGCCGGCTAGCGTGCTTCGGGCCTTGGAGCGTGAGCTTGCGCCCGGTCAGCTCCAGGGGTTGAGCAGCGTCACCCCCATCGGGACAAAGTCGACCTGATTGCGGGTCACCACCGTCATGCCGTGAACGAGGGCCGTGGCGCCGATCAGAGCATCACGCTCTGATCGCGGATCAGGCACATGAAGGCGCGCGCAACGCAGCGCCACCGCGGCGTCCACCGGCAGCACCCTGTCCGCAAAGGTCGGCATAACCTGGCTGTCGATCCAAGCCCGCAGTACGGCGCCCTGGGCGGCGTCCCGACGCGCAATGCGCAGAGCGCCCATCTCGATCTCCAGCAAGGTGATCGCCGAGAGGAAGAGAAGCGATGTCGGGGTCTCCTGCGCCCAGGCCAGGAGGCCCGGGTCGGCGCGCTCGCGCCGCCGCAGCTCGGAGACAACATTGGTGTCCAGGAGAAACATCAGTCTAGGTCGGCGGGTCGAAGTCCCAGATCGCTCACCCGGGGGGCGTCGAAATCGAAGTCCGTGGTCTGGGCGAGGGCCTCGGCGAGGCTCAGCGTGCGGCCGGCGAGTACTTCATAGTCCTCGATTGTCAGCAGCACATGGGCAGGCCGCCCCCGATCGGTGATGAAGACCGGACCACGGCGCGCGGCCTTTTTCGCACCACTGGCGTCCTGGTTGAACTCCCGGCTGGAGAGGGTCGTGATCGCCATGCTCCACTCCTATTGTAGATACGTATCTACAATAGGATTCCCACGCCCGCTCGGTCAAGCCTGAGCCACGTCCGGCAGGTCATAGCTCACGACCTTGAAGCTGCTGAGGATCGCGGTCCCGAAGGTGTTGGCGATGGCCACGTCGGTGGCGTCACGGCCCCGCGCGATCAGCACCCGGCCGATGCGGGGCATGTTGTTGCGGGCGTCGAAGGCGTGCCACTGCCCGCCCAGGTAGACCTCAAACCAGGCGCTGAAGTCCATTTCGCCCACGATGGGCACGCCGATGTCGCCCAGATAGCCCGTGCAGTATCGCGCCGGGATGTTCATGCAGCGGCAGAAAGCGACCGCCAGATGGGCATAGTCGCGGCAGACACCGCGGCCTTCGCAATAGGCCTCGAAGGCGGTCATGGTCGGCCGGGCGTGCTCGTAGCCGAACTTGATGTGGTTGTGCACCCAGTCGACGATGGCCTGGACGCGGGGCCAGCCCGGCTCGGTGTGCTGGAACATCGACCAGGCGATGTTGCTCAGCCGGTCGGTCTCGCAATAGCGGCTGCCCAGCAGGAAGATCAGCACCTCGTCCGGCAGGTCCTCCACCCGGGCCTGGGGGGCGTGGGGGGAGATCACGTCAGGCTGGCCGTCGTCGGCGATGATGAAGTCGGCCGACAGGGTCAGGCGGCCCGCGGGCGCCAGGACCCGGCTGCAGATATTGCCCCATCCGTCCAGGTACTGGCGCACGTCCAGCATCGGGTCGGTGCGCAGCCAGTCGGGGGTTTCCAGGTCGTGCCGCCGCGTCGGGTGGACGCTCAGCATCAGCAGCATCGGAACCGGCGCCGGGCAGTCGTAGATGATCTCAAAGCCCGTCTGAATGCGCATCAGTCCCCTGGGTCGTCGTTAGCCTTCCGCGCCAATGGCTCGGAACGGCATAGGTTGCACATCGAGCTCTCCTTCGTCGCGGACATCAACCTCGACCTCCATGCCGAGATAGTCCGCGGCCTGACCTGACCAGCTTCCGTGCAGCGGCACCGCCTGGCGGGGATCGCGGGCTATCGCGACGCGCACCAGATCGGCGTTGCCGACGATGCCGTTGGTGGGATCGAACTCCACCCAGCCACAGGCTGGCAGGTAGACCCGCACCCAGGCGTGGGTGTGCCCGGCGCTGGCGCGGCTGAGGCCCGCGCCCACCATGGGACTGTAGATGTAGCCGGAGACGAACCGGGCCGCGAGACCGAGGCTGCGGGCCGCCTCCATCATCAGGATGGCGTAGTCGCGGCAGGTCCCGCTGTGGAGGGTCAGGGTTTCAAGGGGGTCCTGAATGCCGCGCGCCAGGCGGGAATTGTACTTGAACTCCGCATAGATGGCCTGAGTCATGTCGCTGAGCAGGGTCTGCAGGCTGGTCTTCCCCACCGGCTTCACAAACCGCCGGGCCCAGGCGTCGATCAGGCCCTCGGGGTCGGGATAGTGCCGCTGCATGGACTGCTCGAGATCGGGCAGGTCCTCAGGGCTGTAGTCGAAGGGCATGGCCCCGGTATAGACCTCCACCTCCCCCTCGACGTCGGCGAAGGCCGGGAGGGGCGTGTGGTCCAGGCGAACCCGGCTGTCAAAGATCAGTTCCTCTGTGCGGCCGGTGAAGCCCGCAATGCTGACGCAGTTGCCGAACACGTCGTGCACCGAACGCATGCGTTCCGGTGTGGGCGTGATGGTCAGGTCGCAGGACAGGATGCGCTGGTCATAGCTCTCGCGCGGCCGCAGCATCATGCGGTGCTCGCCCAGCGCCACCGGAGTGCGGTAGCGGTAGCGGGTGACGTGGCGGATCGAAAGGATCGGCATTGGGTGAGCGTGAGGCCGATTTGTCGCCAAGTTCTAAACGAATCTTGCACCGCGACGATCCGTCCCCGGTGCATGTCACCAATCCGGGCGGGGCCTGCCCGCTGCTGCTCATCGGCGACCATGCCGGGCGGGCGATCCCGAAGGGTCTGGGCGGCCTCGGCCTGACAGCCGCCGACATGGACACCCACATCGCCTGGGACATCGGGATCGGCGGCCTGGGGGACCGGCTCGCCGAGCGCCTGGAGTCCTGCTTCATCCGCCAGACCTATTCGCGCCTGGTGATCGACTGCAACCGGCGGCCCGGGGCGCCGGCCGCCATGCCCGAGGTCAGCGACGGGGTGACCATCCCCGGCAATCTCGGCCTGGACGCCCAGACCATGGCCGGGCGGCGGGCGGAGATCTACCAGCCCTATCAGGACGCCATCGCCGCCGAGCTGGACCGCCGGGCGGACCGGCCAACGATCCTGGTCTCCCTGCACAGCTTCACCCCGGTCATGCAGGGCCACGTGCGGCCCTGGCGCATGGGAGTCCTGCACCGCGACGACTCCGCCTTCTCGAGCCGGGTGCTGGCCCTCCTTCAGCGGGAGCTGGGCGACGCCGCCGGCGACAACGCACCCTATCGCATGGACGAGACCGACAACACGGTCCCCCTGCACGCCGACCCTCGCGGCCTGGACTATCTGGAGCTGGAGGTGCGCCAGGACCTTATCGCGGAGCCTTCCGGCCAGGCGGCGATGGCGGAGGTCCTCGAGCGGATCCTGACCGAGGCGCTCAGGCCTGGTTGATGGTGTTGCCCTTGACCTGGGCGCGGCCGTCGGCGGCCAGGCCGGTGCGGTCCCGGTCAGGATCAGGCCTCCCAAAACCCCACCTCCGGAGAACTGCGTAGGGGAAAGCCCCGAATGTCGCCGTCTCCCCCCCTTGGGTACACCCCGCTGGCAAGCCCAAGGAGTTTCCCATGACCGCGCCGCTTGTCGATCTCTCGATCCACCACACCCCCAAGGGTGTCTCTGACCGGGTGGCGTTCGGCTTCACCAAGCTGCTGCGTTTCTGCGCCGACACCTTCTTCGCCAAGCGCTACGGCCACCGGGCCATCGTGCTGGAAACCGTGGCCGCCGTGCCCGGCATGGTCGGCGCCACCCTGAACCACCTGAAGTGCCTGCGCCGCATGTGCGACGACAACGGCTGGATCAAGACCCTGATGGACGAGGCCGAGAACGAGCGGATGCACCTGATGACCTTCATCGAGGTGGCCAAGCCGACGGCCTTCGAGCGCTTCGTCGTGGTGGCCGTGCAGTGGGTCTTCTACCTCTGCTTCTTCGGCCTCTACCTGGTGTCGGCCAAGACCGCGCACCGCGTCGTCGGCTATTTCGAGGAAGAGGCGGTGATCAGCTACACCCACTACCTGGCCGAGATCGACGAGGGCCGGTCGCCCAACGTGGCCGCCCCCGAGCTCGCCAAGCGCTACTGGGGTCTGGCCGATGATGCGACCCTGCGCGATGTCGTCGAAGTGGTGAGGGCCGACGAGGCCCACCACCGTGACGTCAACCACGGCTTCGCCAACCAACTGGCCAACCTGCCGCAAGGCGCCGTGGCGCCCTGCCCGCCGCACATCGAGTTGCAGCCGACCTGGAAAACCGCTGCGTAACGAGGCCTTCGGTGATCCCTTCTCCTCAAGAGGGCACGGTGTTCATCGTCGATCACGACGAGGCGGTGCGCGCCGCGCTGAAATTCTCGCTGGAAATCGACGGCCACACCGTCGAGGTCCACGAGAACGGCGAGGCCCTCTTCCAACGGGCCGAGAGCCCCATGACCGGGTGCCTGGTCCTTGAGCACGCGCTGCCGGGTATGAACGGGCTGCAACTCGTCCAGGAACTCAGGCGGCGGCATGTCGATCTGCCGGCCATCCTCGTCACCACCCAACCCTCGAGGGACGTCCGCACCGAGGCCGCCGCCGCCGGGGTTCCGATCGTGGAGAAACCGCTCTTGACCGACACCCTGCTCGTGACCGTCGAGGAGGCCCTGGCTCTTCACGCCAACGGACCGGCCTCATGACCCCTCGCGGGGGACCGGGCGCGGCGGCCGGCGTCACCGAGCCGATGATCGCCGACCTGGTGCACGCCTTCTACGCCAAGGCCCGCCTGGATCCGGAGCTCGGCCCCATCTTCAACCGCGTCATCGGCGACGGATGGGACGAGCACCTCGCCAAGCTGTGCGACTTCTGGTCATCGGTGCTGCTGGCGACCGGACGTTTCAAGGGCTCGCCGATGCAGGCCCATGTCCGCATTCCCGACCTGGATCGCCGCCACTTCACGCGGTGGCTGACCCTCTTTTCCGAGACCGCGCAGGAGGTGTGCCCTGCGGCGGCGGCGGACCTGTTCATGGCCAAGGCCGCGATGATCGCCGAGAGCCTGCAACTGGGCATGGCCACCTCCCGCGGCGAACTCCCCGAACTCCTCCGGACTCCAAGCTCATGAAGCTGCTGCAAATCCGGATCACCTCCGCATTCGCGTAACGGCGTGACGCCACGCTTGAACGCTCATTCAAGCTGTGCTTGAGTGAGCGTTCAACTGGGACGCCCGCCTTGGAACCGACGCGCCAACGCATCCTCTTCGCGGCCCTCGCCCTGTTCGGCGAGAAGGGGTTCCTGTCGACTTCCATCGCCGACATCCTGAAGGCGGCCGAGGCCAATGCGGGCAGCCTCTACCACTTCTTCCCCACCAAGCAGGACCTGCTGATCGCGGTGCTGGAGACCTATCGCGACGGCATCTATCCGATGCTGCTGGCCCCGGCGTGGGCCGGCCAGGACGATCCGGTAGAGCGCATCTTCGCCCTGCTGGCCCGCTACCGCGACATGCTGGCGGCCACCGACTGCGCCTATGGCTGTCCCATCGGGTCGCTGGCCCTGGAGCTGCACGAGCCCGATCCCCCGGTGCGCGACCTGCTGTCGGCGAACTTCACCGGCTGGGCGGGCCACGTACGGACCTGCCTGGACGATGCGGGGCCTCGCCTCCCCGCCGGCCTGGACCGGGCCAAGCTCGCCACCTTCATCCTCACCACCATGGAGGGGGGCGTGATGCAGTCGCGCACTCACCGAACGCTGGAGGCCTTCGACGCCTGCGTCGAGATGCTCCGCGACTATCTCAACCGGCTGGAAGCCGACGCCGCCAAGGGGACCCTGCAATGACCAGACCGATCGGCGTGATCGCCGCGACCCTCACCCTTCTCCTCGCCGGCGGCGCCCAAGCCGCCAGCTGGAAGGACTTCCCCGGCGTGGAGAACAGCGGCTTCACCGAGGTTGACGGCGACCGGGTGATGCAGCTCTCCATCGTGGTCCCGGCCCCCCGCGCCGAGGTCTGGCGCGCCTTCACCACCTCCGACGGCTACCGCACCTGGGCCACGCCCCTGGCCTCGGTGGACCTCAAGGTCGATGGGATGATCGAGACCAACTATGACGCCGCCGCCAAGTTGGGCTCGGCCGAAAACATAAAGAACCAGATCACCGCCTATGTGCCCGAGCGCCTGTTGGTGGTGCGCAATGTCCAGGCGCCCACCGGCTTCCCGGGGGCCGCGGAGTTCGCGCGCACCGCCGTGGTGATCGAACTGTCCGAGCTGACGCCGCAAAGCACGCGGGTGACCCTGTCTGGGGTCGGCTATGGCGCGGGGCCGGTGTTCGACAACCTCTATCGCCAGTTCGAGTGGGCCAACGCCTATTCCCTGGCCGAACTGAAATCCCGGTTCGTCACCGGCCCCATCGACTGGGCCGCGCGCGCCGCCAAGGAGAAGGCCGCTGCGGCCGATCGCAAGGTGCAAGGGGGCGCCAAGCCATGAACACCAAACTGATCCTCACCACCGTGGCTGTGGCCACCGCCGTGCAACTGGCCATGGTGATCGCCGGCCACTACGTGCCCTTCATCAAGAACAATGTCTTCGCCCTGGGGGGCATGGCCATCTCCCTGGTGGCGGGCCTGGCCTACGCAAAGCTGGCCGGCGGAGGCTGGGTCCCCAGCCTGGCCGGCGGCGCCCTGGTCGGCGGCCTCTGCGCCCTGATCGGCATCGGGGTCTCCCTGGCGCTCAAGGACGTCGCGCCGATGATCCTGGCCCTGGGCACCCTCAGCTCGGCGGTGACCGGCGCCATCGGCGGGGCGATCGGCAAGCTGCTGGGCTAGCTGCGTCCAATAGGCGGTCGCTTGGTCGAGGAGTCCCGGCCGAGCGCCCCCGGCCGGTTGCGGCGAGGCCGACTATTCGGCGCGCGCCGCGGCTTCCCATTCCAGGAATTCCGGCGTCTCCAGGATCGTGGCCACATAGGCGCCGGCCGCGCCCGTCGGCTTGATCCCGTAGGTGCGGAAGCGGCTGGCGACCGGAGCGTAGAAGGCGTCGGCGATGGACCAATCGCCCAGCAGGAACGGGCCGCCGAACCTGCCGAGCAGCTCGTTCCAGAGTTCGGTGATGCGGGCGACGTTCTTGCTCGTCGCCTCGGAGAGGTCGGCCTGGCGCGGCTCGAGGTCGATGGCCATCGGGCATTCCTGCCGCAGAGCCTGGAATCCGGAGTGCATCTCGGCGGACGCCGAACGGCCCATGGCGCGGGCGACCGGGTCGTCTGGCCACAGCTTGGCGGCCGGAAACCGCTCGGCCAGGTACTCGCAGATGGCCAGCGAGTCCCAGACCACCAGCTCTCCGTCCTTCAGGGCGGGCACCAGGCCGGACCTGGAGACCGGGCGGATCGCCTCATAGGTGGCGTTGTTCTCCTGGCGCAGCGCGATCAGGGTTTCGGTGAACGGGGTTCCGGTCCGCTTGAGGGCCAGCCATGGCCGCAGCGACCAGCTGGACCACCTGCGGGTTCCGATCAGCAATTCCATGACTTACCTCCGCTAAAATCACGCAGCCGCTATTGGCGTGAGCGCTCGGGCGCCGTCTAGTGTCGCCAACAATCAAAAACCATCCGAGGAAACCCCCATCATGACCGAGGCATCCGCCCCGGCCCCTATCGGCGCCAGCATCTCCGACGGCACGGGTCCGGCCGTTCCCCTGGTCTCCGACGCCTACCGCCGTTACGCCCTCGTCGTCCTGATGTTGGTCTACACGCTGAACTTCCTCGACCGGCAGATCGTTACGATCCTGGCGGAGCCGATCAAGAACGACCTGGGCCTCGCCGACTGGCAGCTGGGCCTGATGACGGGCCTGGCCTTCGCCATCTTCTACACGGTGCTGGGCCTGCCGATCGCCCGCCTCGCCGAGAGCTTCAACCGGGTCTGGATCATCGGCGGCTCGCTGGCGGTCTGGTCAGGCTTCACCGTGCTTTGCGGCCAGGCCGGCAACTTCGCCCAGCTGGTGGGCGCGCGCATCGGGGTCGGTATCGGCGAGGCGGGCTGCACGCCCACCGCCCACTCCCTGATCGCCGACTATGCGCCCAAGGAAAAACGCGCCTCGGCCCTGGCCTTCTTCTCCATCGGCACCCCGCTGGGGGGCCTGCTGGGCCTGGCCATGGGCGGGCTGATCGCCGACGCCTACGGCTGGCGCACCGCCTTCCTGCTGGCCGGTGTGCCCGGCCTGGTGTTCACCATCGTGGTCATGCTGACCCTGAAGGAGCCGCGCAAGGCCATGAGCGCTGCGGCCGCCGCCGCCCATGCCCCGGGCAAGGGCCACTTCGCCGCCACCCTGAAGTACCTGCGCGGCAAGCCGGTGTTCTGGCTGATCGCCTTCGCCGCCGCCGTGAAGGCGTTCATCGGCTACGGCCACGCCCCCTTCACCGCCTCCTTCTTCCTGCGCAACCACGCCGAGGAAGTGGCCCAGATGGCCGACCGGTTCGGCCTGGGCTCCGTGGGCTTCCTGGGCCTGGCGCTCGGCCTGATGGGCGGCACCGCAGGGATCATCTCCTCCTGGGCCGGCGGCGCCATCGCCGACTGGGCCGCCAAGCGCGACATCCGCGCCTATATGAGCGTCCCGGCCGTCGCCTCGCTGATCTCGCCGTTCATCTACGCCACCGCCATCCTGCTGCCCTCGGCCTTCTGGGCCCTGTGGCTGCTGATCCTGCCGGGCCTGCTGGGCTCGCTCTGGTACGGGCCGGTCTATGCCAGCGCCCAGAGCCTGGTGCCGCCGCAGATGCGCGCCACCTCGGCCTCGATCCTGATCTTCATCATCAACCTGGTGGGCCTGGGCCTGGGGCCGCTGTTCGTCGGCATCCTCTCCGACGTCCTGGCCAACGGGCCGCTGGCGCTGGGCTCGGCGGAGGGCGTCCGTTGGGCGCTGATCCTCTCGGCCTTCCTGGGCGTTATCGCCACCGGGCTCTTCTGGCTGGCGCGCCGCTCCATCCGCGAAGAGATCGTCTCCTGACACCGAGACACTGACTGGCCTGCGCCGCCTGCCTCATCCCGGCGGGCGGCGCAGGTCAGATCGGCGCGGGCTGCTGTTGGCCTGGGCCGGCGCCCGTGGTCTAGTCGAGCCATGTTCAAGTCGATCCTCGCCGCCGCCCTCGCGCTCGTCATGGTCTCGTGCGCGCCCGCGCCACCCCCGGCCGTGGTCGCCTCGGCCAGTCCCGATGTCGCCGCCTGCACCGCCAAGGGGGGCACGGTCCGCCCCGTCTGCCGCATGCAGCGGCCGGCCTGCGTCATCGCCTATTCCGACGCGGGCAAGACCTGCTCCGACAAGTCCGACTGCCAGGGCCGCTGCCTCTATGAAGGCGAGGCGCCCACCGATTCCGCCGCCGCCGTCACCGGTCAGTGCCAGGCCACATCGGACCCCTGCGGCTGCTTCACCACCGTGGTGCAGGGCAGGATGGGCCCCGGGCTCTGCGTCGACTGATGTGTAACGAATACGCGCGCAAGAAGTCCCTGGACGAGCTGCTCGCCGAGTTCGCCAGCGTCTTCGACGCCCCGCCCCTGTTCGAATGGGAGAACGACCACACCCCCAACGACCTGTCGGGCAAGGCCAGCGTGAAGATCCGCGACACCGCCCCGATCTTCCGGCTGCGGGATGACAGGCTGGTCGCCTCCATGACCCCCTGGGCCTGGCCCGGACCGGGCGGCAAGCCGGTGTTCAACTTCAAGTCCGAGGGCCGCGACTTCAGCCGCAACGACCGCGTGCTGATCTTCGCCGACGGCTTCTTCGAGTACACGGCGCCCCTGGCTCCGAAGGTGAAGCTGAAGGACAAGCACCAGTTCACCATGGTGGGGCAGGACTGGTTCTGGATCGTCGGCATCGTGAAGGAAGGCTGCTTCTCGATGCTCACCGCCGGCCCTGGCCCCGACGTCGCCCCCTACCATGACCGCGGGATCATCCCCCTGGCGCCCAAGGCCGGCCTGGACTGGCTGACCCTGGCCCGCCCGCAGGCCGCGCTTCTCACTCCCCCGCCCGCCGGCAGCCTGACCCACACCCTGCTGCGCAAGGACGGAACAGATTTGGCGGCTTGACCTCACGCTTCTTGCCTCGCACGGCGTTTTGCCGTACATCTTCGACACTAAAGGGATGCCGCCATGACCGCCGGGCGCGAGCTGAAGAAAGAACGGATCGAACTGCGCGTGGCGGCCTCCGCCAAGGAACTGATCCAGCGCGCCATGGCGGTCAGCGGCCTGACAGCCGGGGATTTGGCCTATGACGGCGCCCGCCGGGTTCTGGATGAGCATGAGCGGATGGTGCTCACCGGCGCCGATCGCGAGGCCTTCCTCGAGGCGGTGATGAACCCGCCCGAACCCACCGGCCGGCTCGTGGCCGCGCTGCGCCGGCGCCGTGACCAGTTGGGCTGAGACTTGGGCCTTACGATCCAGCCGCTCGCCAGGACGCATGATCGCAGCGCCTTCAGCTGCGGCCAGGACGACCTCGACGCCTGGTTTCGGCGTCAAGCGGGGCAGGACGAGCGCCGCAATGTCGCTCGCGTCTTCGTCGCCGTGGATGACGACCTGGGAGTCGTCGGGTTCTACAGCCTCGGCGCCTTCAGCCTCGCCATCACCGATCTCCCGCCGGCCCTGGCCGACAAGCTGCCCCGCTATGACGCCATTCCCGCGGCGCTGATCGGCCGTCTGGCCCGCGACGCGCGTGTCCGCGGTCAAGGCATGGGGGACCTGCTCATGGCCGACGCCATCTGCCGCGTCCTGGAGGCGGGGACCCGCCTGGGCATCTTCGCCATCCTGGTGGACGCCAAGGACGCCGGCGCGGCGGCCTTCTACCGGGCCTTTGGCTTCGAGGCCTTTCCGTCCCGCCCCGACCGGATGTTCCTGCTGACCGCCACAGCGCGGACGGCGCTGGAGAGACTCAAGGGGCCGCCTTGACTTGGCGCATGGCGCGCCCCGGGGCGCTCCGGCGATCCTTCAACCCTTCCCGCCCCCGATTGCGTCCCCCATATGAGCGTCAGTCCCGCAGACCGAAACGGCCGACCCGATGACCGATGACCTGACGTCGAACTGCTCGCCGGGCCCAGGGCCCCTGCAGGATCGGCTCAATCGCGACTGTTTCTGCATCGATGTCGACGAGGCCAGCGTCTGGCGCGCCGTCGACGCGGCGGCCGGGGGCGTGATCTCCGGTCAGGCCCTGGCCCAGGAACGCCCCCACCTCTTCTCCACCGGCCCGGCCTTCATCTCCCAGGACGAGGTCGCGGCCATGGAGGCGGTGGCCGGCGCCATCGAGACGGTGGCGGAGCTTCCGGCCTTCCAGGCGGCCGTCCTGGCCTGGGGCCCCGCGAGCGCCCGGACCGCCCAGGGCCCGCGCGGCGCCCTGATGGGCTACGACTTCCACCTGACCCCCGACGGGCCCAAGCTCATCGAGGTCAACACCAACGCCGGCGGGGCCTTCCTCAACGCCCTCCTGGCCCAGGCCCTGGCAGCCTGCTGTCCGGAGGTGGCGGCGGTGACGGCGCCCCGCTCCCTGGCCGAATTCGAGGACGCGGTCTGGGAGATGTTCCAGGCCGAATGGCGGCTGCAGGGCAAAACCGGCAAGCCGGCCCTGGCGGCGATCGTCGACGACGCCCCCCAGGGCCAGTACCTCTATCCGGAGTTCCTGCTGGCCCAGGCCTTCCTGGGGCGGCGCGGGGTCGAGACCCTGATCGTCGATCCCGCCGACCTGCGGATGGTCGACGGCCGCCTCACCACCACCGACGGCCTGGCCATCGACCTGGTCTACAACCGTCACTGCGACTTCGGGCTGGAAACCCCGCAGACCGCGGCCTTGCGGGAGGCCTACCTCTCCGGCGGCGCGGTGGTGACCCCCAATCCGCGCAACCACGCCCTGCTGGCCGACAAGCGCAATCTCACCCTGCTGTCGGACCCCGAGGCCCTGGCCCGCCTCGGCGTCGCACCCCACCTGATCACCGCCCTGCGGGGCCTGCCCCGCGCCCGCCTGGTGACCCCGGCCAACGCCGAGGCCCTGTGGGCCCAGCGCAAGTCGCTGTTCTTCAAGCCCGCCGCTGGCCACGCGGGCAAGGCGGTCTATCGCGGCGACAAGATCACCCGCGGCGCCTGGGCCACGGTGACGGCGGGCGGCTACATCGCCCAGGACTTCGCCGCCCCCAGCGAGAGGCGGGTGCGCATCGCAGGCGACCCGCAGGTGCGCAAGATGGACGTGCGGCTCTACACCTATGCCGGCAAGACCCTGATGGCGGCGGCCCGTCTCTACAGCGGCCAGACCACCAACTTCCGCACCCCCGGCGGCGGCTTCGCCCCCGTCGTGGTGGTCGCCTCGGACGCGGTGGCCTGGACGGACGGGAACGGACAGCTGTGCGCGCCGACTTGACCTGGCGCATGGCGCGCGGGCCTGGGGCGCCTATCTAAGGTTCCGCGCATTAGCCGCCAAGGAGGCCGCCATGTCCGTTCAGATCGTCTGCGTCCACTGCGACGCCGTGAACCGCCTGCCGCCCGAGCGCGATCCCAAGGCCGGCAAGTGCGGCAAGTGCCACAAGGCCCTGTTCGACGGCCATCCCGCGGCGCTCACCACCGCCCGGTTCCAGAAGCATGTGGCGGGCAGCGGCGTTCCGATCATCGTGGACTTCTGGGCGGCCTGGTGCGGGCCCTGCAAGGCCATGGCCCCGATCTTCGAACGCGCCGCCGCCGAGCTGGAGCCCCGCGCCCGCTTCGTGAAGATCGACGTGGACGCCGAACCCCAGCTCTCGGCGCGGTATGGGATCAAGGGCATCCCGGCCCTCTTTGTCTTCCAGGACGGCAAGATCGTCGCCAACCAGTCGGGCCTCGCCGACCTCAACCTGCTCCGCCGCTGGGTCGAGACCTATGGGGCGAAGGCGGCGGTCTAAGCTCTCTGTTCCATAAGCTGGCGCAGATCGCCCTCCAGCTGGGCCACCAGCTTGCGGCCGAAGGGGTCGGCCTGGCTGCGGACCTTCTTGCTGGCCAGGGTGCGGATGGCGTCGATGTGGTCGTCGATCAACGGCAGGCGGGACTCAAAGGGCAGGTTGTCGTCGTCGATCAGGACGCAGAGGCCGGCGGCCAGCTGGTGGATCAGGGGATAGCCGAAGGTGGGGGCCAGGCCCTTCATGTCGTGGGCGCGCATATAGAGCACGCTGACCGCCTCGATGCCGTAGCCGTCCCTGGGCAGGGCCTCGCGCGCCGCGTCCAGCTTGGCCACTTCCTCGTGCATCCAGCCGTCGAAATTGTCGGACAGCGCCTGCACAGCCGCCTGCGCCTTGGCGACGCTCCCCAGCGCCTGGGTGAGGGATTGCCGTGATGAGGTTGCGTTTCCCGCCATTCTTCCCTCCGCCGTGTAACCCTGTTCTATCCACCGAGAGACAAACAAACGGTTATGCGCATTTTGGGGTCAGGGGTTTGGCTTGGCGGTCCCCGACTGGATGCGGTTGAGGTAGTCGATCACGGCGGTGACATCGTCGGGCCCGAACCTGAACTCCGGCATCTGCGGGTGTCCCACCAGGATACCTTCGGCCAGGGCCTCCCCCAGGTTCTCGACGGGATATCTCTTGTGCAGGTCGCGGAACGGTGGCGCGGAGGGCTCGGAACTCGGCCCGGTCGCCGCCAGGGAATGGCAGCGG
Organism: Phenylobacterium ferrooxidans; assembly: GCF_042714595.1. Taxonomy (NCBI): domain Bacteria; kingdom Pseudomonadati; phylum Pseudomonadota; class Alphaproteobacteria; order Caulobacterales; family Caulobacteraceae; genus Phenylobacterium; species Phenylobacterium ferrooxidans. The sequence goes on from NZ_JAOTJD010000008.1 coordinate 86,746, forward strand.
CTGCAGTGCTTCAGCACCAGGTCCCGGCCCCGGTCGGCCGAGGCGTCGGTGGCCGCGTCCTGCGCTGAGGCCTGTGCGGCGATCAGGGCGCCGCCCAGCAGGGCTGCGAGAATCAGGACAGGTCGGGCCATCAAAGTCTCCAGGCCCGGCCGCGACTACTGGGTCGCTGTCGCCCGGGCGCTCCACTGTACCCCGATGAAGGCCCCCTTCACCACCGGCAGCAGCGCCAGGGTGGTGGCGGCCACCAGGGAGAGGGTGAAGGGCAGAACGAAGGCCACTGGCGCCTGCCAGATGAACGGGAAGCAGAGCAACGGCGCGACCACCAGGTGGCCCACCAGCATGATCGTGAAATAGGCCGGGCCGTCGTCGGCGCGATAGGCGCCGTTGTCGTGGCCGCACGCCTCACAGGTGGACCGCACCGCGAGATAGCCACGGAACAGAGCGCCCTCGCCGCAATTGGGACAGCGGCGTTGCAGGCCCCGTTTGAAGCCTTCGCCGGCCGACCGCTTGGCGTCCATGTCGCTTGTTCCCTCAAAGGTCGCGTCCCTTCTGGGCGCAAGAGGAATATAGGGCGCCATCAATCTCCACTCAATAGATATTGCATGCATCGAGGCGGGCGTCGTCACACCAAAGCACCGCTGTGAGCCAACTCTTGCGGGCCCCCGCTATGAACCATACAATATCTAAATGTATGGAGACTTCCATGAGCGATAGCTGGCGCCCCGACCTTGGCCGTGCGGCGGGGCCGGTCTATCTGGCGATCGCCGAGGCCATCGCCGCTGACCTCGCGGCGGGCCGGCTGGCCCCTGGCGAGCGCCTGCCGCCGCAGCGGACCCTGGCCCAGCATCTGGGCATCGACTTCACCACCGTCAGCCGCGCCTATGCCGAGGCGCGCCGCCGGGGCCTGGTGGAGGGCCGGGTCGGCCAGGGCACCTATGTCCGCGCCGCAGAGCTCCCCGCCCCCCGCGCGGGCCCGGTGGATCTCAGCATGAACCTGCCGCCCCACTTCGAGGACGCCGCGCTGACCGCCCGCATGTGGCGCGAGGCCGGCGAACTCCAGGCGACGGGTCTCGACCTGCTGCTACGCTACCAGGAAGCCGGCGGGGCCCTGGCCGACCGGGAGGCCGGCGCGCTCTGGCTGCGGGACCGGCTCCCGGGTCTGGATCCTGAGCGGGTCACCGTCTGTCCCGGCGCCCAGAGCGCCCTGCTGGCGGTGATCGGCACGCTCGCGGCGCCCGGCGAGATCATCTGCGCCGAGGCCCTGACCTATCCGGGACTGAAGGCGCTGGCGGCCCAGCTCCGCCTCACCGTCATCGGCCTGGCCATGGACGCCGAAGGGGTCCTGCCCGAGGCCTTCGCGGCGGCCTGCCGCGACCACGCGGTCAAGGCCTTGTGCTGCACGCCCACCCTGCAAAACCCGACGACGGCCACGATGTCCCTGGCCCGCCGCGAGGCCCTGGTCGGCATCGCCCGCGCCCACGCCGTGCCCATCGTCGAGGACGACGCCTACGGACTGCTGCCGCAGGACAGCCCGCCGCCGCTGGCCGCCCTGGCTCCGGAGCTGACCTTCCATATCGCGGGCCTGGCCAAGCACGTCTCCCCGGCCCTGCGCATCGCCTACCTCATCGCGCCCGACGGCCGGTCGGGCGCCCGCGTGCGCGCCGCGATCCGCGCCACCGCCGCCATGGCCTCCCCGCTGACCGCCGCCATCGCCACCGCCTGGATCACCAGCGGCGTGGCCCACCAGGTGCGCGACGCCATCCGCGCCGAGGCCCGCGCCCGCCAGCGCCTGGCCGCCCGCCTGCTGCCGGTCGGCAGCTCCACCGCCCATCCTGACGGCTTCCATCTGTGGCTGACCCTGCCCACGGGCTGGACGCGCGGCGAGTTCGCCATCCAGCTGCGCGCCAGCGGCATGGGGGTGGTGGTCTCCGACGCCTTCGCCACGGTGGCCGGTCCGCCGGAAGCCGTCCGCATCGGCCTGGGCGGCCCGGCCTCCCGCGCCCAGATCGAGCGCGCGCTCGCCGCCATCGCAGACACCCTGGACGGCGCCCCGGTGATGACCTCCGCGGCGGTCTAGGCGAGCCGCGTCACCACCGTCGAACTCTCGATGGGCAGGCCGCCGCCGTAGCCGTCGAAGGTGCGGCTCTCGACGCGGTAGTTGTCTCCCAGCACCGCCTCCAGGAACGGCAGGGCCGGGGCGTAGGCGAACCGGCCGCCGACCCTCAGCGACGCAAGAATCCGCATGTAGGCCCGGGCGTAGTCGAAGGCCAGTTCGTGGTCCGACAGGTGGTGATGCAGGAAGTGCAGGGAGAAGCCGAGATGGGAGATGACCGTCCCCCAGATACCCCGCCCATAGTCCTGGGTCAGCCAGTCGGCCTGGACCACCCCCGGCGCCTGGGCGTCGCGGTCCATGCCGACGCCCTCGATCCCGGCGTTGCGCAGGTAGTCCACCAGGGCGGCGGTGGCCCCGCAACCCACGTCGAGCACGGGGGTCTCAACCCGGTCCAGGCCCAGCACCGCAATCTGCAGGGCGGGCGAATACTCCGCCTGCACCGTGTCGCGCAGCCGCGCCCCGAAGGCCACCTTCAGGGCCAGGGCCAGCCGCTGGTGGTGCTCGGCCAGCAGTTGCGGCAGGCCGTCCTCGACCTCCTGCTGGGACCGCGCCTCGTCCAGCAGCTCGGCAGTGTCGGCCAGGGCCTGAGCATAGACCTGGCCAAGCTCGGCGCGGGTCTGCGCCGTGGCGTAGAGGAACTGGTTGTGGCGATGCAGCCAGCGGACCAGCTGGTCAGCCAGGTCGCCCGCCGCGGCGGCCGAGGCCAGCCATGGCCCCAGCACCTCGCGATAGACCCACAGATAGGCCGGAAGGTCAGCTTCGACGGTGGTCAGCTCGGCCTCGCCGGCCGCCACCATGTCGAGGCTCAGGCCGGTTCGGGCGATGCGGCGGCGGATGCGCCGCCACAGGCCAAGGACCAGGGCTTGGTTGCTATTCATGCCGCTCGCCTGTCACCTCGCGGGCGGTGATGCAAGCGCGACTGAACCTTGGCCTTCGCTCTGCGTTTCCACCCCGTCACGAAATCAGAGAGGGCTAACATCATGAGCGGCGTAGGAATTATCGGCGCGATCATCATCGGCATCCTGGCCGGCTGGATCGCGGAGAAGGTCATGGGCCGCAGTCATGGCCTGCTGACCAACCTCATCGTGGGCGTGGTCGGCGCCCTGCTGGGCGGCTTCCTCGCCGGCGTCATGGGGATCAACTTCGGCGGCGTCATCGGCAGCCTGGTCATCGCCACCCTCGGCGCGATCCTGCTGCTCTTCCTGCTGGGCCTCGTCCGCAGGCGCTAAGCGAACAGGGCCTCTTCCCATCGGGAGGAGGCCCTCACCGTTCTAGATCTTCGACAAACGGCGACGGTTGGCCCGCACCTTGCGGCGATAGTGCGCCACCGTCCTGGACGCCGCCCCGTGGGGCGTGGTCCCCAAGCCTCCCGTCGCGGCCCGCATCTGCAGGGCCAGGGTCGAGGCGATCTTCTCGTCGATCATCAGGGCCGCCTCGGTCTGAGCGGCCGGTCCTCCGGCGGCCATCTTCAGGGCGCGCAGGCCGATCACCGAGGACGCCTCCATACCCAGGATCCAGGTGTCCATCGTCAGCTTCATCCAGGGATTGGTGCGCATGGCTTAGTCCTTCGTCAGGACGGCGGGCCGCGCCGTACGGTCTTGGATATTGGACCTTAGGGGTCTTCGACAGGCTTCGGATGACCGCTGAGCCCGTCGCGCAACGATTGACAGTGGCTGGCGCGTCAGGAGGCGATTGCGCCGACACCCAGCTCAGTGCGGCGCGCTTCTGCTCACCCCGTTCCGCGCCCAGGCGATCACGGCCGCACCGGCTTCAGACCGCTGGTCTGAATGCGCCACTTGCGCTGCTCGGCCGAGGCGCCAGGCACGTCGTTGACGCGCTTCAGGGTGATCGGACCCTTGAGGTTGAACGGGGCGCCGGTCTTGAGCCGGCCAAAGGCGATGGCCGGGACCTCGACATAGGACGACCCCGCCGCCCCCTCGATCTGGCCCGGCGCGCCGACATTTCCAGAGTACTGGGAATACTTGTCGAAGCTGGCGACGAAATCGGCCTGGCTCATGCCGCTGGCCTTGCCGCCGTCGCCCCACAGGGCCCAGGCGTCTGCGTACTTCTTCTCGCCGATCAGGGCGAAATAGGTCTGCACCACATCGGCCGCGCCCTGGGCGCTCTGCGGGGTGAAGGGGGCTTCGGAGATCGGGGTGCGGTCGTCGGCCAGGCCGGCGGGCGTGCCAGGCGCCGGGGCCTCGACCGGCGCGTTGGGATCCTGCGTTGGAACTGGACTGGGCGCGGGGGCCGGGGCCTCGGGAACACTAGCCGGGAACTGGGCAGGCGGTGTCGGCGGGGCTTGCGGATTGCAGGCGGCCAGCGCGAGAACGGAGGCGCCCGTTGCGAACAGGAGGCGGTAAGCGGCCATGAGGGTCCCTGTGGTGATCAGGCAAGCTGAACGCGCGAAGCGTCCAAGGGGTGCGTCACTTCGAGGCGTCCCGGGCCGACAGGTCAAGCGGCGGTGGCGCACGGACCTCAACTGAGCCAACCTGACACCAACGATAAAGAAGTCAGGGAGCCCAAGACCATGGTCGACGCCGCCACGCCCGCCGTGCCTGCCGCGGAGGAGGCTTCCCCCTTCAACGCCCGCTACCGCGCCTTCGCCCTGACCATCCTGCTGGGCGCCTACATCCTGTCGTTCCTCGACCGGCAGGTGGTCTCGATCCTGGCCGAGCCCATCAAGAAGGACCTTGGCCTCGCCGACTGGCAGCTGGGCATGCTGACGGGCCTGGCTTTCGCGCTCTTCTATACGACCCTGGGCATTCCCATCGCCCGCCTGGCAGAGCGGTTCTCGCGGCCCTGGATCATCGCGGCCTCCATGGCGCTGTGGAGCGGCTTCACCGTGCTGAGCGGCCGGGCCCAGACCTTCCCGCAGATGCTGATCGCCCGCATGGGGGTCGGCTTCGGCGAGGCCGGCTGCAACCCCTGCGCCCATTCCCTGATCGCCGACTACACCCCCAAGGAGAAGCGCGCCTCAGCCCTGGCCACCTATTCCCTGGGCATCCCCATCGGCACCCTGCTGGGCCTGGTGATGGGCGGTCTGATCGCCGACGCCTATGGCTGGCGCGTGGCCTTCTATGTGGCCGGCGCGCCGGGCCTCGCCCTGGCCCTGGTGGCCGGCTTCTGCCTCAAGGAGCCCCGCAAATACATGTCGGCGCTCGCCACCAGCCAGGCCGAGGCCGCACCGCCGCTGTCGGTCGCCTTCAAGGTGCTGGGGGGCAAGCCCACCTTCTGGCTGATGGCGGTGGCCGCCGGGCTGATGGCCTTCGTGGGCTATGGCCAGGGCGCCTTCAACGCCGCCTTCTTCATGCGCCTGCACGGGGATGAGCTGGCCCTGCTGGCCGCGCCCTATGGCCTGAAGTCCGCCGGCTTCCTGGGCCTGGCCCTGGGTCTCATCGGCGGCGCGGCCGGTATCGTCGGCACCCTGCTGGGGGGCTGGTTCGCCGACATCGCCGCGCGCCGGGACGCCCGCGGCTACGCCGTGGTCCCGGCCCTGGCCGCGGTCCTGGCCCTGCCCTCCTACTACTTCATCTACACCGTCGAAAATCCGATGACGGCGCTCTGGCTGACCATCATCCCCAGCATCCTCGGCTCCCTCTGGTACGGCCCGGTGTTCGCCACCGCTCAGAGCGTGGTGCCCGCCCACACGCGGGCCACGGCGGCGGCCCTGCTGCTCCTGGTGCTGAACCTGATCGGTCTGGGGTTCGGCCCCCTGTTCGTCGGCCTGCTCAGCGACGCCCTGGCCACCCTGGGAGGTCTTGGCGCGGCCGAGGGCCTGCGCTGGTCCATGGTCCTGACCTCGCTGTTCACCCTGATCAGCGCCGCCATCTTCTGGATCGCCCGCAAGACCATGGTGCGCGACCTGGTGAGCTGAGGCCTGTTCCTTCCTCCCCCGTTCACCGGGGGAGGAAGAGCTCACCACCTGGACTGGCTGTTCTGCGCAAGAAATCGCCCGGCGGTTGATCATCGCTTAAGCGTGAACCTCTACGCTCGGCGTCATGCCGATCTCGTACCTCTCGGCTGCGCAGATTTCCGCCCTCTCGGCGACGGTCTTGCAGCCGCTCTCGACCACGAAGATGCAGCAGCTCACCTCGACCCAGGTGGGCGCCCTCAGCGTGACCGGGATCGGGACCCTCTCGGTGACCCAGGTCGCGGCCCTGTCGGCCAGCCAGGTCAAGGGCCTGAAGGCGACCCAGATCGCCCACTTCTCCAGCGCGGTGGTGTTCGACACCGCCCAGCTCACCGCCCTGAACGCCAGCCAGCTGGGCGGACTCAGCTCCAGCCAGCTCGGCGCCCTGGACACCACGCGCCTGGCCGCCCTGGCCGGGACCCAGCTCGCCGGCCTCTCGGCCACCAACCTCTCGGGCCTCACCGCCACGCAGATCGGCGCCCTGTCGGCCACCCAGGTCAAGGGTCTCACCACCAGCCAGATCAAGGGCCTCAGCGCCGCCGATATCGACGAGTTCAACCTGACCCAGCTCGGGGGCTTCACCGCCACCCAGATCGGGGTCCTGGCCACCACCCACCTGGCCCAGTTCGACGCCACCGAGATGGCCTCCCTCTCCACCACCCAGGTGAAGGGCCTCAACACCCTGCAGCTGCGCGACCTGGACGCCACGACTCTCGGGAAGCTGACCGCCACCCAGGTGGGCGCGCTATCGGCCAGCCAGGTCGGCGCCATCGCCGCCACCAATCTCTCAGCCCTGGCGCCCAGCGTCATCGCGGCCCTGTCGTCGACCCAGATCTCCGGCCTCACCAACACGGCTCTCGCCGCCTTCGACGCCACCCAGGTCGCGGCCCTGACCACCACCCAGGTCAAGGGCCTCACCGCCACCCAGGTGCGCGGCCTGGAAGCCGCCGACTTCGACAAGTTCACCTCGGGCCAGATCGGCGCCCTCACCGCCGCTCAGCTCGGCGCGCTCTCGAGCACCAACCTGGCCAGCCTGGACGAGACCGAGATCCAGGGCCTGGCCACCACCCAGACGGCGGGCTTCACCGCCACCCAGATGGCCAGCCTCTCGACGACCGACTTCGCCGAGCTCGCCACCACCCAGATCGCCGCCCTCACCGCCAGCCAGATCGGCGGCCTTTCCGTCACCAACCTGACCTCGCTCTCGGCCACCCAGTTCGCGGCCCTGGACCCGGCCAGGATCAGGGGCCTGACCGCCAGCCAGCTCGGCGGCCTGGAGGCGGCCGACTTCGCCCGCTTCACCCCGACCCAGATCGTCAGCCTCACCGCCGCCCAGATCGGCGCCCTGTCGGCCACCAATATCGGCGCCCTGAACGCCACGGTGGTCCAGCAGCTCAGCAACACCCAGCTCCAGGGCCTCACCGCCTTCCAGGTCCGCGCGCTGACCGCCACCGATGTGCGCGAGTTCACCGCCACCCAGATCCAGGGCTTCACGCCTGGCCAGTTCGGCTCGCTCTCGGCCAGCGCCCTGCCGGCCCTGTTCGACACCCAGTTCGAGGGGCTCAGCGCCCTGCAGCTCGGCGGCCTGTCGGCCTCCGGGGTCGCGGCGCTCAACGACACCCAGATCGGCTGGCTCTCCACCACCCAGCTCCGCGGCATCAGCGCCGCGGCCCTGGGAGGCCTGTCGGCCACCGACTTTAGCCGCTTCAGCCCGACCCAGATCGACGACCTGGCCCCCGCCCAATTGGCCGGCCTGTCCTCGACCAATCTCTCGTCCCTCGACGCCACCCAGATCACCGGCCTCACCACCAGCCAGGTGCGGGCCCTGACCGCCACCCAGATCGGCGGTCTCTCGGCCACCGACATCGGCGAGTTCGACCTCACCCAGCTCGGCGCCATGACCAGCGTCCAGATCAACGCCATCGGCCCGGCCACCCTGGCCTCCCTGGACGAGACGCGGCTTGGCGCCCTGGCGGCCACCCAGATCGCGGGCCTGACCGCCACCAACTTCTCAGCCCTGACGCAGACCCAGGTCGCCGGCCTGTCAGCCACCCAGATCCAGGGCGTCAGCGCAGCCAATATCCGTAGCCTCAGCGCCACCGACTTCGGCGAACTGACCGCCACCCAGCTCGTGAGGCTGACGGCCGGCCAGGTGGGCGCCCTGACCCCCACCAATCTCTTCGGCCTCTCGGCCACCCAGTTTGGAACCCTGGCGGCGACCCAGATCGCCGGCCTGACCGCCAGCCAGCTCTCGGCCCTTGAGCCGCCCCAGTTCGAGGCCTTCACCGCGACCCAGATCGCGGCCCTGCCCGGCGCCCAGATCGCCGCCCTCAGCACCACCCTGATCGGCGCCCTGACCACCACCCAGGTCGCCGCCTTCGAGGCGACCCAGATCCCCAGGCTCACCGTCACCCAGGTGCGCCAGCTCTCCACGACCCTGGTGGCGGCCATGAGCCCGGCCCAGGTCAACGCCTTCACCGCCACCCAAATCCAGAATCTGTCAGCCTGAACCGCCGGCCATCTGACTTTTCCGCTCCCCTTCACAGAGGAGGAAAAGTCGTTGCCTGACGCAGGGATAGACGCGTCTGATCTCCTGACAGGGAGCCCGCCATGTCCGATCTCGACTTCACCGGCCAGACTGTCCTCGTGGTGGGTGGGTCCAGCGGCATCGGCAACGGGATCGCCCACGGCTTCGCCCGCCGTGGCGCCCAGGTTCATGTCTGGGGCACCCGGGCCAAGGCCAGCGACTATGACGGCGTCGAAGGCTCCGACCTCGCAGGGCTCACCTATGCCAGCGTCGATGTCTCCGATCGCGCCGCCATCGCCGTCCAGGCGCCGGATCTGTCGGCCCTCGACGTCCTGGTGCTTTGCCAGGGCACGGTCATCTACCGGCGCGGGGAGTTCGCGCCCGAGGGTTGGGACCAGGTCATGGCGGTCAATCTGGACAGCCTGATGGACTGCTCCAACGCCTTCCACGACCGGCTGGCGGCGGCCAAGGGGTCGATCATCATCGTCAGCTCGGTGTCGGGCTTCCAGTCCAACCGCGGCAACCCGGCCTATGCCGCCTCCAAGGCCGGCGCCGTCAGCCTGACCAAGACCCTGGGTGAGGCCTGGGCCCGCGACGGCATCCGGGTGAACGGCTTGGCGCCGGGTCTGGTGGCCACCAAGCTTACCGCCGTCACCACCCAGAACCCGGACCGCCTGGCCGGCGCGCTGCGGGCCATCCCCGCCGGCCGCATGGGCACGCCAGACGACATGGCGGGCGCAGCCCTGTTCCTCGCCTCGCCCCTGGCCTCCTACGTCAATGGCCAGACCCTGATCGTCGACGGCGGCCTCTCGCTCTCCTGAAGGATTTCCAGATGTCGTTGAGCCGCTCGGTCCAGGGTTCCGTCGTCCTCATCACCGGGGCCGGCGGCGGCATGGGGGCGGCCACCGCCCGGGTCTTCGCCGCTGAGGGCGCCCACGTGGCCGTCACCGACCGCGATGGCCAGGCCGGCCAAGGCGTCGCTGACGCCATCACCGCCCAGGGTCAGTCGGCGCGCGCCTGGGCCCTGGACGTCTCCGATCCCGCCCGCATCATCCAGGTGGTCGATGAGATCGCCACACGCTTTGGCGGCCTCGACTGCCTGGTCAACAATGCCGGGATCTCCGGCTTCGCGGCCATCGACGACGACACCTACGAGGCGGTCTGGGAGCGCTCGATTTCCGTCCTCTTGACCTCGCACCACCGAGTGATCCGCGCGGCTCTGCCCCACCTTCGCAAGTCCGCGGCGCCGCGCATCGTCAATATCGCCTCGACAGAGGCCCTGGGCGCGACCGCCCGCGACAGCGCCTATGCGGCGGCCAAGGCCGGGGTCACCGGCCTGACCCGGGCTCTCGCCGTCGAGCTTGGCCGCGAGGCGATCACCGTCAACTGCATCTGCCCCGGGCCCATCCTCACCGGCATGACCGACGCCATACCCGACGAGGCGCGCCAGGCCTATGCCAAGCGCCGCACGGCCCTGGGCCGCTATGGCCTCCCAGACGAGGTCGCCCACATGACGCTGAGCCTCTGCCTACCCGCCGCCAGCTACCTCACCGGCGTCACGATCCCGGTCGATGGCGGGCTGATGGCCAGGAACGCCTAGGGGGCCCAATCGTTGACACCTGCCGGATCGGGCAGTTGCTCAAAGCTGCGTGACCAGGCGTGGCGTCTGATTACCGCGTCACCATTCCGGGTATAGTACGCCTGAGGAGAGCCGCCATGCCGACATCAGACGCAGACCACAGCATCTTGGTCGTCCCGGTGGAGGGCGGCTGGAGGGTGCACTCCCCCTTCGATGACACGCCCTTGATGTTCCTCTCCGGCGCCAAGGCCGAGGAGAAGGCCAAGGCCCTGGCCGAGCGCCTGGCCGCCGCCGGCCGTGACGCCCGCGTCCTGATCCACGACCGCACCCAGGCCCTGGTCGGCACCTGGCGCTATTTCGCCTACGAAGCGCCCCTCGCCGAACTGCCGGTGCGCCGCGAGGCCTAGCGCCACCGTCGGAACACCTGGCCCGGTCTCCCTGTTGATAGGCGGTACGCCACACACAGGAGCATCCCATGGCCGAGAACCGCACCCCGCAGGACCAGAGCGCCACCCCGCAACACCCGGCCCCGAGCCAGCAACAGCGTCAGGACGAGAACACCAACACCAACGGCGGTGAGCAGTCCAAGACCGGCACGGGCCTCGGAACCGGCGTCGAGACCGGCGCCATCGAACCCGGCAACAGCCAGGGCGCCAACAACGCCCGTTGAAGTCGCCACACGGACAGGAACGCCCGCGCGCCTCGTGCGCCGCGGGCGTTTTCGCGACCGGTTCGCAAGCGCTGCAATTCGTGACCGTCTGTCGGATATCCGCCGGAACTCCGCCAGCGCCAGGTTGTTTTCCGACTCAGGGCGACAGCGCCCGCAAATTCAGATGAACGAGGGACGTTATGGCGACTGCCGCGAAGGCCGACACGGCCACGAAGACCGCTTCCAAGAAGACTGCGCCGCGCCGCACGCGCCGCACAAACCGCCGCGATCCGCTGGCCATCAGCCTGCTCAAGAAGGACCACCGCGAGGTGGACGCCATGTTCGACGAGTACGAGCAGCTGGAAAAGGACGCCGAGAAGCTGGCCCTGTTCAACAAGATCGCCCTGGCGCTCAAGGTCCACACCCAGATCGAGGAGGAAATCTTCTATCCGGAAGAGCGCGGCGACGTGGAAGACGACCTCATGGATGAGGCCTATGTCGAACACGACAGCGCCAAGAAGCTGATCGCCGAGATCGAGGCGATGAAGCCGTCCGACCAGTTCTACGACGCCAAGGTCAAGGTGCTGGGCGAATACATCAAGCACCACGTCAAGGAAGAGGAAGAGCCCGGCGGGATGTTCTCGCAAGCCAAGAAGGGCGACGAAGACCTCGACGAAATGGGCGAGCGCATGGCCGCCCGGAAGAAAGAACTGATGGCTGAGCTGGCCCCGGCCCAAGCCAACTGATCCGGCCGCCGCGCGCGCTTTCCCGCGCGCGGCGCGCCTGCCCTTCACACGACTGATGAGATCGCGCCGCCCCAGCATCGTCTGGGGCGGTTTGCTGTGTGACGTACCCCAGCGGCCAGGCCATCCCCCACAGGGACCACGTTCCTTCAAAGATTGATCGACCGGCCTCGCGTGACTTCGAGGGGGCCAAAAAGGACAGGCGCCTAGACCCAAAGTCGGAAATCTATCATTTCATGTATTGAACAGCACATAGTGCGTATTCGAAAATACTTACTACCACCTACATCGGCTTTTTCTGTTTTTCGAAATACATTCCGTAAATACGGTCGAACAATTATATGCTCACGCGCTGCGTTATCTGTGACACACTCGACCCGTTGCGATGTTTTTAGTTGACCGATTGGTCTGGACCTCAGTGAATTTTAGAAACTATCTTCTGTCCGCCTTAGAGCCCGAAGACATGGCCGTGCTTGGCCCCTTTCTGACCGAAACCGCCCTGTCCGCGGGCGAGGTGCTGCACGACGTCGATCAGCCCATCGAGGCGATCTTCTTCCCCTCCAGCGCCGTGGTCTCGGTGGTCACCCCCACCCGGGACGGACGCAGCGTGGAAAGCGCCACCATAGGGTTTGAGAGCGTCAGCGGCCTGCCCTCGGCGTTGAGCGGCGAGCCCAGCTCCAGCCGCGTCTTCGCCCAGGTCGCGGGCGGCGCCATCCGCCTGCCGGCCGCCCAGCTGCGCGACCGGGCGTTCCAGAGCGCGCCGCTCCTGCACCTGCTGCTGCGGCACATCGAGGCCAATATCAGCCAGGCCCAGCAGTCGGTGGCCTGCAACGCCCTGCATGAGGCCGGCCAACGCCTGGCGCGATGGCTGCTGATGACCCAGGACCGGGTGTCGGGGCCCGTCGTGCCCCTGACCCAGGAGTATCTGGCGATCATGCTCGGCGTGCAGCGCACCACCGTCACCCTGGTGGCCAGCGCCTTCAAGCGCGAAGGCCTGATCGACTACCGGCGCGGGGCCATCACCATCCTCGACCGGGCCGGGCTCGAACGGGAGGCCTGCGAGTGCTACGGCCTCGGCAAGATCCGCTTCGACCGCCTGCTGAAGGTCGCGGCCTGAGGCCTGGGCTCAAGTCGCCAGCGGCCCGCCGCCGGCTTCCCGCCGTTCGCGATGGATCAACTCATCGTCGCGCCAGATCTCGACCTCGGCGGCGCTGCCATGCTCGGCCAGGATCTGCAGCCCCTTGCTCATGGCCGCCGCGTCATCCGTAAGCTCGACGGCTTCGAACGTCAGGCCGGAACCGCCGGCGAGATAGGGATAGAAGATGTAGGCGGGCACGGGGGATATCCCTGGGGGAAGCGACACCACACCACCAACCCTGACCGCCCGTCTGTCCGATACCCGACTTATTGACCCGCGGAGATGTCGCCTGGGTGACGCGGCTCAGCGCAACACATCAAACACCAGCGCACCAAGAGCGGCGGCAAGCAGTGTTCCGCCCTGGCGCAGAGCCTTGATCTGGCTGGCGCCCACTCGCGCGCCATCGAGGAAGTCAGTGAGCGCAGCATCGAGCTGGGCCGCCATGTCCAGGTCGGCGATTTCGAGCGGGGGCGCCGCGTTGGGCCTGATGCCACGATTGAGAATGACGGCCGCGAGGCCAGCCAGCACCGCGGTTCCCGCGCTCAGCCCAGACGCGTCCCGCACAGCCCCGACCGCCGCGAAACAGCACAATAGAGCGCCGGTGATCATGAGCAGGGTCAGCGCCCAATTCCTCCGCTGGCGGTGTTCGGGCCCTCTCGCCCCACACAGCCGAACGTAGGCCAGCTCCTCTTCGAGAGTGAGGCCGCCCACGTCCAGCATTGTGTCTGGTTTCATTCTTCGGCTCATTGGTGAGCAAGGCAGCGAGCCTCAAACTATTATGGCGGCCCTGGCTTGCAAGTCGGGGATGTTGCGCGACAAGGGGGATGAGAGTCACGAGCCTGCGTTTGCGGGGTCTGACCGCCGCCTGGGTGGCTCTTATGGTCTTTGCGGCCGCCGATGGGGCTTGCTGATGGTACGAAATCTGCGGGTGTTGATTGCGGCGACGGCGATGGCTGGGTTTTCCCATCTCGGGGCCTCGGCGGCGATGCTGTCCAATGAGCAGCCTGTTCCGGCAGCTCTGGTGTCCGAAGTGCGCCGAGCCTTGGCCGCCGAGCCCTATAACCGTGAACTCTACGCCCCGTCCCTCAGCTTGGGGGGCAATGGCAGGGCGCTCTGTGGGCTGGTGGATGCGCAGCGCCGCGGGATGCCTCTTCGGTTCATCTACCTCAGGCCCGAGGCTGGACCCGTCGCCGTCGAAATAGACGACGGGATCGATGCCGCCGGGTTCGCTGAAGTCTGGCGAGTGGCGGGATGTGGCCTGCGAGGCGCCGCCAGCAGCCTTACTCCCTAGACGGCGGGATTTGGCGGCACAGGCCTGTGCCGCCACGCCGGGCCGCATCTTCCGTCGCATCGTAGCGTCCCGCGCTTTCGTCGCGATTTTGGATGACCACTCCAGCCTCGATGAGTTCCTGGGAGAGATCTCTCCAGTACGGTTTGCAGCTGACCCCGTAGCAGGCGTCGTAGCGGACCTCGCAGACGCCCGCGCGGGGGCGCTCATCGGCCCCGCCAACCAAGCGGCACGTGACGTCGTGGTCCTGGATGATGTGCTCAAGCTCCCAGACTGCCCCGGCGGCGCAGGTCGCGGTTGACCGGTAGTCAGGGCACGATCGTTCCGAGGCGACGAACTTTGCAGTCCAAGCTCAGCCAGAGCAACCAGCTCTCCCTGGCGCGAGGCCGGAACACCCGCCCCCGTCGGGGTTGGTCACCCGCACACCACCGATGTCGGTCGGGAACCTGTCGGGCCCCTTCCCCTTCCCCACCGGCTCCGCCTAAAGTCCGCGCCAGAGAGTGCATGGGGGGATGTGCGTATGACTGCGGCGGCGGACGCCGGCGGCAAGCCGGTCTATTCGGACAGCTATAAGGGCGTGGTGCTGGGCCTGCTGGTCACGGCCTACACGCTCAACTTCATCGACCGGACCATCATCTCCACCATCGGCCAGGCCATCAAGGATGACCTGAAGATCACCGACACCCAGCTCGGCCTGTTGGGGGGGCTCTATTTCGCCCTGCTCTACACCCTGCTGGGCATCCCGATCGCCCGCCTCGCCGAACGGTTCAACCGCGTCAACATCATCTCCGCCGCCATCCTGATCTGGTCGGGCTTCACCGCGCTCTGCGGGACGGCCACCAGCTTCGCCCAGCTGGCCGCCTACCGCTTCGGCGTCGGGTTCGGCGAGGCGGGCCTCTCCCCGCCCGCCCACTCCCTGATCAGCGACTATTACGAGCCCAAGCGGCGGGCGAGCGCGCTCTCCATCTATTCCTTCGGCATCCCGCTCGGCACCATGCTGGGCGCCGTGGCCGGCGGCTGGCTGGCGCAGAACTTCTCCTGGCGCATCGCCTTCCTGATCGTCGGCGCGCCGGGCATCATCATCGCCATCATCATGAAAATGGTGATCAAGGAGCCGCCGCGCGGCCATTCCGAGCCTGAACAGGCGCCGGCCTCGCCCGAGGATGTCGCGCCGCCGGCTCCCAAATTCTCCCTGGCCGGCGAGTTCAAGGAACTGGCCGCCGTCTCGGCCACCCTGTTTGGCAAGTGGCCGGTCCTGCACATGGTGCTGGGCGTCACCATCGCCTCCTTCGGCTCCTACGGCTCGGGCCAGTTCGTGCCGCCCTACTTCACCCGCGCCTTTGGCCTGGACTACGCCCAGGTCGGGCTGATCACCGGCCTGGTGGGAGGCTTCTCCGCCGGCATCGGCACCCTGCTGGGGGGCTTCATCACCGACCGTCTCAGCAAGCGCTCGCCGCGCTGGTACGCCCTGACGCCGGCCATCGGCCTGGCCATCGCCACGCCCATCTATGTCGCGGCCTATCTGCAGCCCTCATGGCAGACCGCGGCCCTGATCCTGCTGATCCCGGGCATCTTCCACTACACCTATCTGGGCCCCACCTTCGGGGTGGTGCAGAACATGGTGCCGACCCACCGCCGGGCCACGGCCACGGCCCTGCTGTTCTTCTTCCTCAACCTGCTGGCGCTCGGCGGCGGCCCGCCCTTCACCGGCTGGATCATCGACCAGTTCGCCCAGTTCAACTTCAACCACCTCGGCGCGGGCGGGACGCTCGCGGGCCTCGGCGGCCTGTTCGGCGGCGACCTGGGGGCCGTCAGCTTCGCCACCGCCTGCCCGGGCGGCAAGGCGCCCGACGGGGCCAGCCTCGCCCTCGTCGGCCAGTGCAAGGCCAGCCTGGTGGAGGCCACCCGCTCGGGCGTCATCGTCTCCATCTGCTTCTACCTCTGGGCCGCCTTCCACTACCTGCTGGGCTCCATCGGCCTCACCAAGGCGCTGGCCAAGGCCCGCACCGACCGCGGCGAAGCGGCTTAAACGGCACATCCGGGGTGGCGAAATCGGCCCGGTGGCGCTATCCACCGGGCCGTAAGGAGCCCTCGCATGATCCCCCGCTACGCCCGCAAGGAAGCCGCTGACATCTGGTCGCCCCAGACCCGTTTCAAGATCATGTTCGAGATCGAGGCCCACGCCGCCGACAAGATGGCCGAGCTGGGGGTCATCCCCAAGCTGGCCGCCCAGACCATCTGGGAAAAGGGCCGCGACGCCATCTGGGACGCTGACCGCATCGACGAGATCGAGCGCGAGGTGAAGCACGACGTCATCGCCTTCCTGACCCACGTCACCGAGATCGTCGGCCCGGAAGCCCGCTTCCTGCACCAGGGCATGACCAGCTCCGACGTCAACGACACGGCGCTCGCCGTCCAGCTCAGCCGCGCCACCGACCTGCTGATCGACGACGTGGACATGGTGCTGACCGCCCTGAAGCGCCGCGCCTTCGAGCACCGCCTGACGCCGACCGTCGGCCGCAGCCACGCCATCCACGCCGAGCCCACCACCTTCGGCCTCAAGCTCGCCGGCCACTACGCCGAGTTCCAGCGCGCCAAGGAGCGGCTGGCGATGGCCAAGTTCGAGATCGCCACCTGCGCCATCTCCGGCGCGGTCGGCACCTTCGCCAATGTCGCGCCTGAGGTTGAGGCCCACGTCGCCGAGCAGCTGGGCCTGGCGGTCGAACCGGTCTCCACCCAGGTGATCCCGCGCGACCGCCACGCCGCCTATTTCGCCGCCCTCGGCGTCGTCGCCTCCTCCATCGAGCGCCTGGCCACCGAAATCCGCCACTTGCAGCGCACTGAGGTGCTGGAGGCCGAGGAGCCCTTCGAGGTCGGTCAGAAGGGGTCCAGCGCCATGCCGCACAAGCGCAACCCGATCCTCACCGAGAACCTGACGGGCCTCGCCCGCCTGATCCGCTCGGCCGTCGTGCCGGCCATGGAGAACGTCACCCTCTGGCACGAGCGCGACATCAGCCACTCGTCGGTCGAGCGCGGCATCGCCCCGGACGCCACCGTCCACCTGGACTTCGCCCTGCGCCGCCTGGCCGGCGTGGTGGAGCGGCTGGTGATCTATCCGGAGAACATGCTCAAGAACATGGACCGGCTCGGCGGCCTGGTTCACTCCCAGCGCGTCATGCTGGCCCTGACCCAGAAGGGCGTCGCCCGCGAGACCGCCTACGCCTCGGTCCAGGGCGCGGCCATGAAGGTCTGGCGCGGCGAAGGCCTGTTCATCGACCTGCTGCTGGCCGACGAGACCGTCACCCTCTCCGAAGCCGAGATCCGCGACCTCTTCGACCTCGGCTACCACTTCAAGAACGTCGACGTGATCTTCGCCCGGGTGTTCGGGCAGGAGGCCATGGCGATGGCGAAGGCCGCGGAATAGCCCAGCCTACCCGGCGACAAAGGCCCGGACATGGGGGTTGCTCGTCTGGTCTAGCTCCCCGGGGGCGCCCTGCCAGACGATCTGCCCGTCGTGCAGCATGGCGATCTGGTCGCCGATCCTGCGGGCCGAGGCGAGATCGTGGGTGATCGACACCGCGGTGCAGCCCAGCCGCCTCACCTGGTCGACGATCAGGTCGTTGATCACCGCGGCGGTGACCGGGTCCAGGCCGGTGGTCGGCTCATCGAAGAACAGCACCTCCGGATCGGCGGCGATGGCGCGGGCCAGCCCGACGCGCTTCTGCATCCCACCCGAAAGCTCCGACGGGAAGACATCGGCGACGGCCTCCTCGAGGCGCACCCTGGCCAGGGCGTCAAGCGCCCGGATCCTGGCGGCCTTGCGCGACACGCCGTCGGCGTTGATCAGCCGGAAGGCGACGTTCTCCCAGACCGTCAGGCTGTCGAACAGCGCCGCGCTCTGGAACAGCACGCCTGAGCGGGCCAGCAGCCGCCGCTGCAGCCGGCCGCCAAACCCCGGAAGCCCCCGGCCGTCCAGCACGACCCGCCCCCCGTCGGGCGCCACGAGGCCGAGCGCCAGCTTGAGCATCACCGACTTGCCCTGCCCTGAACCGCCGATGATCACCATCGAGCGCCCGGTCTCGACGCTGAGATTCAGCCGGTCCAGGACGGTGACGTCCCCGAACCGCTTGGTGACGTTGCGCCATTCCAGCTTGGGCCGCGCGCCACTCATCGGCGGGTGAACAGGGTGGTGAGCAGGTAGTCGGAGGCGAAGATCAGGATCGCGGCCGAGACCACGGCGTCGGTGGTGGCCCGCCCGACCCCCCGCGCCCCGCCGGTGGCGCGGTAGCCGTGATAGCAGCCCATCAGGGCGACGATGAGCCCGAACACCATGGCCTTCAGCAGGCCGGTGCCCACGTCGCCGGCCTCCACGAAGTCCACCGTGGCGCGGATATAGACGGTGGGATTGAAGTCCAGGAACCCGACCGCGACGGCCCATCCCCCCCCGATCCCGATGATGTCGGCCACCACGGTGAGGAGCGGCAGGGCGACCACCGCGGCCACGATCCGCGGCGCCACGAGGTAGCCGAAGGGGTCGGTGGACAGGGTCCTCATCGCGTCGATCTGCTCGGTGGTGCGCATGGCCCCGATCTCCGCGGCGATGGTGGCCGAGACGCGGCCGGCCAGCATCAGGGCGGCCAGCACCGGACCAAGTTCTCGGGTGATCCCCAGGGCGACGATCTGCGGCATGATCTGCTCGGCGTTGAACCGTCCGCCGCCGGTGTAGATGTTCAGCGCCAGGGCCGCGCCCGTGAACACCGCCGTCAGCCCGACCACCGGCAGGGAGAAGAAGCCGATCACGGCCAGCTGGCGCAGGATCTGACCGGGGAACCAAGGCCCCAGTGCGATGGCCCGCAGGCTGCGCAGGGCGAACAGGGTCACCGCCCCCACCGTCTGCAGGCAGAGCAGCGCCAGGCGTCCGACGGCCCGCACTGGGATCAAGGCCGCGGCGGGCGCCATGTCACTGGCTCTCCGGCGCCGGGGCGGGCGGCCGCACCACCTGACCGATCAGGCCAAACAGGTCCACGGCGCCCTGGGTGTTCTCGATCTCCCCGCCGGGCTTGAGGTCCTCAGCCGCTCCGCCGGCCCCGATGGCGACATGCACGCCGCCAAGCAGGCTGTCGCTGGTGATCTTTGCGGTGGAATCGGCGGGCAGCCGGACCTTGGGGTCGATGGCCAGCTCCACCTTGGCCAGGTAGGTGTCCGGCTCCAGGGTGACCTTCGAGACCGTGCCGATCTTGACCCCGGCGACGCTCACGGTCGCGCCGGGCGTCAGAGAGCCGACCTCGCCGAACTTGGCGGTGACCTCGTATCCCCCCGGGGTCAGCCCGCCGCCGCCGGCCCACAGGCCATAGACCAGGAACGCCGCGGCCAGGCCCAGCACCAGCACGCCCATCAAGGTTTCCGCCCATTGTCCCCGCACGGCTGGCCTTCAAGTCCTGGAGTTGCGCTGAAGCTGGGCGATGAGCACGCTGATGTCGCCGCCGGCGTTGTCGATGGTGGAGACGAAGTCCTGCTGCTGGGTGATGGCCAGCCAGACCCCCCGGATCTGGACGTCGACGACCTTCCAGGCCACGCCGCCGCCCAGCACCCGCCAGGACACCGGGATCGGGTCGCGGCCGCCCCCCAGCACCAGGCTCGCCACCACCACGTCCCCCGGCGTCCGGGCCACCGAGCCCGTGACCTTCAGGGTCTCGCCCCGGAACTCGGAGATCCGGCTCTGATAGACGTTCTCGGCATAGGCCCGGAACACCGGGTTGAACCGCGCCCGCTCGGCTGGGGTGATGGTGCGCGCGTACTTGCCCAGCACGAAGTTGGTGATCTTCGGCACGTCGGCGATCTGGTCGATCAGGCGGCGGAAGGCCTGCTGCTTCTGCGCCACGCTCAGGCTGCGGTCGGCCAGGACCGACAGCACCTTCTGGGCCTGGACTTCGACGAAGGCCTCGGCCTGCGGATTGCGCGCGCTGCGCCGGGCCGCTGGCTGGGCCGCGGCGGCGGCGGCCAGCCCA